>CACMYE010000001.1 GCA_902617825.1 uncultured Pelagibacteraceae bacterium
GAGATAAATTGGAAATTAATTTATGAATTTTGGAATTTGATGATTGATCATTTATATTCCATGAGGAAAGTTTGTCTGTAACAGCAATTCTTTTATTTTGAGAATTCGTAAATTTGAGATCTTGGGGCCAACTTACAAATTTTGACAAATTTTTATTTGTTTTCCATAAATTTTGAGGCTGAAGAATTATATTATATTGTATCAGGGGAAGCTAAATTTGAGGATGAAAAAGGAGAGTATAAAATACTTACTCCTACAGAGACTAGATTTCACAAAAGTTATGAACCACATGCAATTACAACTTATAAAAAACAAATTTTAAGTTTTGTTATTTGGAAAAACAAATTTCAAAAAGTTTCAAAAATATTTAAATAAAATTTTAATGGAGAGCATAATTACTAGTCAATTAAATCCAAATTTAGTAGTAAAAAAAGATAATAAACCTGAGTGGTATCTGCCAGAAACCAGAAGAGATGGGTATAGAAATTTACATAAAATTAATAGATACGGTTTACTATATAGATCTGATTATGTTTTAACTTTAAACGAAAACTACAAACCGGAAGTAGAAAAATTATCATCAGTTAAAAAGATGACAAATCATAAGTATTTTTGCTCACTCATCGTTGGTAAAGGTCAAGATATATTATATGAAAAATACGCTTCAGATTTTAGTAAATCAACTCCTCAAACAATTATGTCTATTACAAAAATGTTAGTAAATTTATTTATAGGAGAACTTGTGGAAAAAAATAAAATTGATTTACAAAAAAATGTTTCTTATTATTTACCAAATATAGGGTCTGGATATGCGACGGCTAAAATTCAAGATGTATTAGATATGAATATTCAAAACTCCTATAGTGAAGATTATACAGATCCTTATACATCCTCTTATTTACATGAACCAGTCTGTGGATGGAGACTTCCTGAAGATCCAAGTTATAAAATTGGCCAAGAAGAGTTTTTAAATTCAATTCATGCTATTCAAGGTGAAAGTTTAAAAAATAAAAGTGAATTATCTCAATATAAGTCAGCAAATACTGATGTTTTAGGAGTTGTAATAGAGAAAGTAAGTGGAAAGAAATTAAAAGACTGGTTATTAGAAACTGTTGAAGCTGCAGGATTTGAAGATGCTATGTATATGGGCACTGATAGAAATAGCATGCCATGGATTTCTGGTGGTGGGTGCCTAATTTCAAGAGATTTTTTAAGATTTGGACTTTTATTTTCAAGAAAAGGACTTGGTGTTGAAAATAGAAAGGTTGGTTCTGAAAAGTTTTTAACTGAAACCCTTGTGAATAAAGGCACTAAATACATGGAATTATCTCCAAATAAATTTTTGTACTATTCTAATTCTGCTATGAAATGTGGTGACTGGATTGGACATTCGGGACTAGGTGGTCAATTTTTAGCAATAAATCTTAAAAATGGAATTGTAGCTTCGTACTTTTCTGTCATTGAAACAGACTCAGGCACTGATGAGAATTATAAAAGAGATATGATTAATATGCTGGATGAGATTGTTAATAAAAATTTCTAAAAATTAAATTTGGTTAATTTTATCAGCTATTAATATTTTTCTCTGCATTTCACGAAGTACAGGTTTTTCAATGAGTTTACCATCAATCACTACTAAGCCCGTATCAGACTCATTGAATTGGTCTACAATTTTTTTAGCTTTAATAATTTCTTCTTTAGATGGTGTAAAAATTTCGTTTAACATATTTATTTGTTTTGGATGAATAGAACCTTTTCCTGTAAATCCTAAATCCCTTACAAGCTCTGCCTCTTTTTTCATACCATCCATGTCCTCTAAATCTAAATAAGGTACATCTATAACATCTATCCCAACACTAGCACCAGCATGTACTAATTTGGATCGCGCATATAGCAAATTTTTATATTCATTTGGAACTCTAAGCTCTGCAGCCATATCAACACCTCCAAAATAAAGTGCTACTATTCTTTTACTTGCATGAGCAATTTCATAAATACTTTCAAGTGCTTCGTTCGTTTCCATAATAACATGAAGATCAGTGTCTAAAGCACAATCAGTCAGTAAGTCATCAATAAAAGTTATTTCATCAGGAGTTTTGACTTTAGGTAACATTATAGCCTTAACTTTTGTTTTAGTTGAAATAAATGCTTCTAAATCTAAAAGACCAAATTTTGTTCGTTGACAATTAACTCTAACAACTAACTCTACACCACTTTTGACCTCAAGCGTTTCTAGAGCTTCAATGGTATTTTTTCTTGCTTCATCTTTGTCTTTGATTGCTATTCCATCTTCTAGTTCAATACAAACCATATCTGCACCTGATGCGATAGCTTTTGGAAACATTTCTGGTTTAAGACCTGGTGTAAAAATAAAACTGCGTCTTACATTGATTTTATTTGAATTCATCAGATTATTATATCCCATAATTTAAAATATTATAAATTTATTTAAATTGTTATTATTTACTTACATCTTCTTTTGGAGATAAAACCACCGCCACTATTCCACCAATAACAATTAAGGAACATCCAGTGATCTGACGCCAGCCAAATGGTTCATCGGTAAGAATACTGGAGCTAATTGCACCAACTATTATTTCTGATAAAAATAGAATTGAACATATTCCCGCTCCTATTTGGGTTGGTGCCCAAAGAATTACAACACCAGTTGGAATAAAATAAAAAACAGAAATTAAAATAAGAAATGTCGTCATTGAAATAAATGCTTCAGTAGATGGCGTTGGTCCAAGATAATCGACAAGTAAAAAGCCAGCTACTATATTAAATAGCGTGCCGTAAAAGAAAAAACCAAAAATTATAGGAAATACTCCGTCAGTTTTAATTACTTCAAGTCTAATCATTCCTCCTGCAAACATAATTCCACCTAAAAGAGCTAACCAGTCTCCTGCATTTTCTGGTAAAGGAATATTGCCACCTTGGCCAAAAACTACCCATAGTCCACCAAGCGCTAAACCTAGACTTAAAATTCTTTGCCAACCATGTTTTTTTTTTAGAAAAATTATTTCAAAAATAGTTGTCCAAACGGGAGTCATGTAAAACATAATTAAAGCTCTAACTACGTCAGTTAATAGAAAGCTTAATGCATAACATATAAAACCTCCTCCAATTAATATTCCCATAACAGGTAATTCTAATCCGGTACCTTTTCTTTTACTTATTCTCCAAAGTGCAATTGGTAGTAATATTAATGTTCCAATTATCATTTGAGAAATTGTACCCCAGCCTCCAGTTAAGCCACCATCCTCAAGAATTCTTTGCGGCAACCAGTATATACCCCAAGCGCCAGCAGATATCGCAAGTGCAATTGAAATTTTGTAATGATGAGGGTGTTTCATATTAACTAATTTAATTTAGGTTTAATTTTGCTGAAATTAAAAATATCTTCATATTTACTTGCAAAAGAAAATAATTTCAAATCATCTTTATTTTTTCCCACGATTTGCATACCCATTGGCATACCATCTTTGTTAAAACCAGCCGGGATTGTAATCGAAGGTAATTCTAAAAGACTAGATAATATAAAAACTTCTAACCAACGATGGTAAGTATCTAGCATTTTATCATTAATATTTTTTGGAAATTGCAAGTTTTTATCAAAAGGAAAAATTTGAGCCGATGGTAATACTAAAAAATCAAATTTTTCAAAAATTAAATTTATTTGATTTAAACATTGTTGTTTATGATCTAAAGCAAGTTGTAGATCTTCAAATTTAATCTCTTTGCCCTTATTATATTCCCAAATTGCTTGATATGTCATTGAACTAATATTTGAAATATTCATTGCTAATGTATCTTCATAAATACTTTTAGCCCTTAAAGTTGTCCAACTCTTCCACAAAATATTCGTATTTATTTTTGGTTTAAGGGCTTCTACTTTAAGATTTATTTTTTCTAAATCTTTTAATTTAGTTTCACAAATTTCCAATATATCTTTTTCTACAATGTAATCCCCATTCATATTGGAAAGCCATCCAATTTTAAAGGAAGAAAATTCTTTTTCACTTATATTTTGTTTTTTAAAAGAGCTATCTAAATCAAATGAAAATTTATCTGCTGGATTACCTCCTACAATTTCATCTAATAATATCGACATATCTTTAGGGTTTCTCGCAAAACATCCTGGTGTTGTAATTATTGGTATATCTAAATTTTGTCCTGAGCGATCTGCAGCTATTAAACCTGGTGTGGGTCTAAAACCATAAATATTTGCATATGCTGCAGGTCCACGACATGAACCCATCTGATCTGTTCCGTCAGCAAACGGTAATAATCCAGAAGCAACAGCTGAGCTTGCACCTCCACTTGATCCTGCTGCAGATTTTGAAAGGTCGTAAGCATTTGAAGTTGGTCCAAAAAGCCTATTAATTGTATGTCCACCTACACCAAGCTCTGCGGTGTTTGTTTTTCCAATAATAATTGCTCCTTTGTTAATTAATTGACTTACAAATAATGAATTTTTTTTAGGTTGGTTATTTTTTGATCCTGGAAATCCATATGTAGTTTTAAAACCCACAACATCTGTCAGGTCTTTAATTGCAACAGGCAATCCATTTAAAGGTTTATCAATTTCCTTTGCATTATCCTTAGTAATTGCCTCCTTTATTATTAATTCTCGATCTTTTTGAAGAACAATTGCGTTTAAATCAGGATTAAATTTATCAATTCTATCTAAATAATATTCAATAACTTCTTTAATAGAAATTTCTCGACTTTTTATATTATTTTGTATTTCTTCAACTGATTGATTTTCAAGCATAAAAGCTTATCTAGCTTTTTTGATACTTTGTAAAACCATATCTTTCATTTCATCCAGTGACGCTACTTTAGGATTAGTTGCATACGCTTGATCTTTCATTGCTTTTTCAGCAATTCTTCCAGCGCAATCCTCTGGAACATTAATTTCACCCAGACTATTTGGAATTTTAATTCTGTCTAAAAGATTTTCTAAATTTTTTATAAATGCGTCTACAGAGTGATCTTTGTATTGCATTGCTTCTGACATTCTCTGAACTTTTTCTTCCATTCCTGGCAAATTATATTTCATGACAACTGGTAAAACTATTGCATTAGTTAATCCATGATGAGTGTTATATTCAGCTCCTACCATATGAGAAATAGAATGAACATTTCCTAGCCCTTTCAAAAATGATATTCCTGCTAAACATGAACCAACATGCATCCCACCTCTTGCTAATATATTATTAGGTTCCTCAACTGCTTTAATTAATGATTTTGAAATTAAGGAAAGTCCTTCTAATGCTGCCCCATCGCACATTGGATTAAATCCAGGAACACAATATCCCTCAATAGCATGTATCAAAGCATCAGCACCTGTCCATGCAGTTAAATTAGATGGCAAACCTATAGTCAACTCAGGATCAATTAATGCCAAAGACGGTCTTACATCTGGGTGCCACATGCAAAATTTCATTCCCTCCTTTAAGTATGTAACCATAGCTGTAATTTCCGTTTCAGCTCCTGTACCTGCTGTTGTAGGAATAGTTATAATTTTTGGAAAAGGATTATCTTTACTTATCTTTGGAGGTGTTAGTTCAAATTCAAAATCTCTTAGTGGCACATCGTTATTTGCAGTAAGACATATTAATTTACCACCATCCATTGCACTTCCACCACCAATGGCAATAATGGAATCATGGTTTCCGTCATTATATTTTTTACAACCGACAGAGACTTCATCTTCGCGGGGATTTGGAGATATGTCAAAAAATAAATCTGATTTTACATTTGAACTAGCTAGATAACTTTGCAAATTTTTGATAAATGGTAACTTTGGACTTCCTTTATCAGTAACTATTAATGGGTTCTTGATATCCAAATTATTACAAATTGTACCAATTTCTTTTAGACGTCCTGGACCATATGCAATATTAGTTGGGAATGTCCAATCTTGGTTAGACAAGATATCAGACTCATTTAGTTTAAAGTTACTCATTTTGTTAGTAAAGTTTATACAATTTTTAAAAAAAACTATACATGAAAATTTCATCAGAAAAAATTGATATTAAAAAAACTTATCTTGCAGTGACCACTATGTTAATGGCAATTCTATGTGTTGATTTATATATGGTGGTAATAAAGTTTCTTGGTAATGAATATTCTGTAATCCAATTAGCAGTGTTTAGAAATATTGCAGGTGTTATACCTTTAATTTTATTGATTTTATTTACGAAGGAGTATTTTACTATCTTTAAAAATCTTAATAAAAACTTCATTACACTCAGTTTTTTTAGAGGTTTAGGATTTTTGGCAATGAATATTTTTATATTTATTTCTGTGATCAATCTTGAATTTGCAACTGCAATGACGTTAACTTTTTCTTCCCCTTTTTTTATAGTTATATTTTCAATATTTTTTTTAAGAGACAAGATTGGAATTTATAGATGGTCAGCAATTTTTATAGGTTTTTTAGGTGTAGTTCTGATTATGAAACCTACCAGCGAAATATTCAACTTCTATTCAATTTTTCCTATCTTAACTGCCATTGCATGGGCTATGACAGTTATTATTCTTAAATTTATTCCTGCAGGTCACTCCACTGCAAAGATACAACTATTCACTTTAATTTTTAATGTTTTAGGTGGTATAATTTTATACTTCATTACAACTGGCCATGTTCAGATTAAAAGTATAGAGGATTTCTTTTTAATGACTTTGACAGGTATATTAGGTGGCACTGCTGCAATTTTATTTATTTATTCTTATAGATTAATCTCAGCAAGTAAAATGGCTTCATTTGAATATTTGGGTATACCCTCTTCTTTTGTTCTTGGATGGATTTTTTTTAAAGAAGCACCATGGGAACAACTTTTTCCGGGTGTAATAGCTATAGTTTTGGCAGGAATGATAATTATATGGAGAGATAAAGTAAAACAAAAAAGTATTAAGGGTAACAATCAGTTTAACTAGCTGACTTCATTGATTTCATAACTATTGATCGATCTATCTCTCCTAGCAGGTCTCCTGTGTCGCTACAAACTACAGGAAATGATTTTTCAGAATCAACAAGCTTATCTATCAATGTTTCAATTTTAGAATTGTCAGGTATGCAATGTGATTTATCTCCATATAACTTTTTAGTATCATCACAACATTCTTTTCTCATTACTTTTCCAGCACTTAAAACTTTATATTTTGGAACATCCTCACAAAAATCTTTTACATATTGATCTTTTGGATTAGCAACTATTTCTTCGGGCGTTCCAACTTGTGAAACTTCACCATCTTTCATGATAGCAATATGATCTGCCATTTTTATAGCTTCTAAAAAGTCATGAGTAATAAACACCATAGTTTTTTTAACTTTTTCTTGAATATTTAAAAGTTCGTCTTGCATTTCTCGTCTTATAAGAGGGTCAAGTGCTGAAAAAGGTTCGTCAAATATTAAAATTTCTGGATCTACTGCCAAGGCTCTTGCTAAACCTACCCGTTGTTGCATACCACCTGATAATTCTCGAGGATAATTATTTTGCCATCCATCTAAACCCACCATTTTTAAAACTTCCATTGATTTTTCAATTCTCTCAATTTTTTTACTTCCCCTTACTTCTAGTCCGTAACCAATATTTTCTATGACTGTCCTATGTGGAAAAAGTCCAAAATGCTGAAACACCATGCTCATTTTGTTTCTCCTTAAATCAAGCAACTCTCTATTACTCATCTTTGTTACATCTATGTCATCCATTTTTACTGTTCCTGAAGTTGGCTCTATTAGTCTTGAAATGCATCTTACTAATGTTGATTTTCCACTTCCTGACAAACCCATTACAACAAAAGTTTCACCTTTTTGAATTGAAAAACTTACACCCTTCACCGCAACTACATGACCGGTTTTCTCTTGTACTTCCTTAATTGATAATTTCGGATCTAGTTCCTTCATTATTCTTTTCTCATCAGGTCCAAAAAGTTTCCAAATATTTGAACAAGTTATTTTTGAAGAACTACTCATTATTTCTATGTATTAAAATCAAAATAGACAATATTTTCCTTTAAATGTAAAATAATATATTTTAATTTATAAGTACAATGGATGCAGTTCAAAAAACACTAGAAAATAAAAATAATACAAAAAGTATTATAAAATATTCATTGGTATTATTGGTTTTTATTGGAGCCTTATTTCTTTCAACTCAAAATGACGGACCATCAAAATTTCCTAAAGTTGTAACTGATGAATTTACTTTTACAGCGTGGGTAAATGAGGGGGAAGATTATCTAAAAAAAAATTACAGATGGATTACAAAAATTTTAGCAAACTACATTAAAGCTGGTTATTATTTTTTAGAAGATTTTTTACTTGATTCACCTTGGATTTTAGTCGCCGCAATTTTAACTCTTCCTTGTTTTATAGTTGGTGGGCTAAAATTAGGCTTGTTTTCCTGCTTTGTAATTTATTTTTGGGGAGCTGTTGGATTATGGGAAGCATCTCTACAAACGGTTGCTTTGATGGGATTGTCAGTTTCCTTATGTGTATTTTTTGGAGTATTACTCGGAATAGCATGCTCTCAGAGTGATAGATTTGAAAATTTTATGAAACCTGTTTTGGATACTATGCAGGTTATGCCTGCTTTTGTTTATTTGTTTCCTGCATTATTTTTTTTTGGAATCGGAGGGGCACCTGCAATATTGGCTACAATGATTTATTCAATGCCACCAATAATTCGACTAACCAACACTGGTATTCGGCAAGTTTCAAAAGAAACTGTAGAGTCTGCAACTTCATTTGGATCAAGTAAGTTGCAATTATTATTAAAAATTAAAATTCCTATGTCACTGCCAAGCATTATGATGGGCATTAATCAAGTTATTATGATGGCGTTAGCTCTCGTTGTGTTAGCATGTTTTATTGGTGCAGAGGGGATTGGTGGACAAGTTTGGCAAGCAATAAGAAGGCTTGATGTAGGATGGGCAATGGAAGGTGGTCTTTGTATTTTGTTCATGGCAATAATGTTTGATAGATTTAGTAAAGCTTGCAGTAATAAAGAAGATAAACTTCCATCAAATGTAAAAAAATTTCATTTGATTCCTCAAAATTTAGAAAAATATAAAATTGCAAGAATTTTGGAAATGCCTTTAGATATTACGAGCAAAATTATAGACTTTATTTGTATTAAAATTACAAATTATATTGCGATCTTCACAAGTATAGTAGTTTCAATTTTCAATAAAAATACTGCAAATGATATTGGTGAATTTATAAGTAGAAGATTTTATTTGATTCCGTCTTTGATAGCTTTATTTGTTATTTCATTCGTTGACTCGAATTTATATGAAATAGGAACTTTTCCTAAAGAGTGGAAACTATCTATAAGACAACCTATTTCTAATGCTGTGGAGTCGTTGACAGTCGATCCAGGCTTTATTGCGTTTTCTAAAGGATTAAGAGGATTTGTTTATCTAAATTTGTTAAGGCCTTTAGATATATTTTTAACCCATACACCATGGTGGTATACATTAGCAGTTTTTGCAAGTATTGGTTATTTTACGGTTGGATTAAGATTTGCAATTATTACAATAATACTTTTGTTATTTATTGGAGCTTGTGGAATTTGGCCACAATCAATGATTACATTATCCTCTGTTTTAGTTTCAGTATTGTTATGCTTTATAATAGGAGTTCCTCTTGGTATAATAGCTTCATACAGCGAAAGATTTAAAAATATTCAAGATGTTGTGCTGGATGCCATGCAAACTCTTCCTTATTTTTGTTATTTAATTCCAGTTTTAATGTTTTTTGGAGGTGGAATAGTTTCTGCAGTTTTGGCCACAGTAATATATGCAATACCTCCTATAATAAGATTAACTGCGCTTGGATTAACTCAAGTATCTAGCACTTACTCAGAGGTATCAAGATCTTTTGGTGGATCCCTTTTGCAAACTCTAGGTAAAGTAAAATTTCCTTTAGCTGTGCCAAGTTTAGTAATAGGTTTTAATCAAACTGTAATAATGGCATTTGCAATGCAAATTGTTACTCCTCTTATAGGCGGAAAAGGACTTGGTCTAGAAGTTTTCAATGGATTAGCTAGATCAGATACTGGAAGAGGATTAGCAGCAGGTGTTGGAATAGTCCTTCTAGCAATTATAATTGATAGAATAAGTCTTGCTTGGACAAAGAAACAAAGAATAGCATTAGGTTTAGCTAAAAAATAAATGAACAAAAAAATTGTTAAAGGTATTGATCGTATAATCCCAAAAAAACCATAAATATGGTCAATTGATCGCATTTTAGTTATATAAATACTCTAAAATTTGAAATTATATAGAGTTTACATTCACTCATTTTTTACGTTAAAATAATTTTTTAAATTTAAAAAGAAGGTAAAATATATGAAGTTATCAAAGACAATATCGGCACTTTGTTTATCTTTAGTGCTAATGATAAGTAGTTTTGGAACAGCTAATGCTAAAAGACTACATGCTGCTATTGCTGACTGGACAGGTGGAATAATCACTTGTGAAGTTGCTGTAGCAATTCTCGAGAGAGAAATGGGTTATAAGGTTAAACAAACCGTATTTCCTTCAGGAACTGGTCTATGGGAAGCAATTGCAGCAGGAGAATTGGATTTTGCTTGCGAAAGTTGGCCAAGTTATGCTGAAGCAGATGATGTAATGTTTAATGAAGATTTAATTTATGACGGTAAAGTAGTAAAATCTTATAAGGGAGATGGAACAGTTGACCTTTTAGGAACTACTGGAATTATTGGTATGTCAGATTACTGGATTCCGAAATATGCTGCAGATGAATTGGGCATTAAAACTTGGAAAGACCTAAACAAGCACAAAGCTAAATTTGCAACTATTGAGACAGGTGGTAAAGGTAGATTAATTGGTTGTCCAGTAGCTGGTTGGAACTGTCATGACCAAAAAAGACTTGATCTTTTAGGTATTGATTTTCAAGCAGATGAATTAGGCACAGAAGCTGCTGCAATTGCAGAAGCAAAAGCTGCTTACATGAGAAAAGAACCTTTCTTATTATACTTATGGTCACCACATTGGTTTTTTGGAGAGTTTGACATGGTAGGTGTTCAGCTTCCTGAGTATGCAACATGTGAAGGTGATACATTTACAGAAGCAAATAACTGGAAAACTTGCGGTACAAAAGGATGGCCAGCAACTGGTTGGGACAAAGACTATACCATGAATTATGGAAATCCTGCTACTTTTGCTAAAGCGGAACATTCTGAAGCAAAAGCTTTTTTTGAAAAAATGAAATTAGAAAATATTGACCAAGCTAAAATGTTAGTTCAAGTTGATATCAAAAAAAGAGATGTTAAAGAAGTAGTTAACGAATGGTTAGACAACAATCCTGATAAATGGAAAAGTTGGTTACCTAATTAATTATTTCGTATTATATTTAAAATTAAGGCCCTGTTCATCAGGGCCTTTTTTTTATCTTTTTTAAACTAATAATTATGATGTTTTTTTTAAATTAAAACATTAAGATAAAAAATGACCAATCAATCTTTAAAAAATAGAAAAATCCTTATATCCGCCGGTGCTTCTGGTATTGGTTGGGCTACAACTAAAATTTGTTTATCGAGAGGAGCAACTGTTTTTATTTGTGACATAAATAAAAAATATTTAACTAAAACTAAAAAACACCCTCTTTATAATAAAAAACTTTTTATTCAAGAGTGTGATGCATCAAATGAAGATCAAGTAATAAAATTTTTTAAAATTATTAGAAAGAAAACTAAAAAAATTGATGCTTTAATTAATAATGTTGGTGTAGCAGGACCTACTGGATCTTTTGAAAAATTAAAATCTAAAGACTGGGAAAATACTTTACATGTGGATGTTAATAGTCATTTTTATTTTACAAAACAGGCTATACCTTTAATTAAAAAGTCTAAAAATGGTTCGATCGTGAATATCTCCTCGACAGCGGGAATACTTGGTTTTCCGCTACGGTCTCCTTACGCAGCAAGTAAATGGGCAATCATTGGTGTTACAAAAACTTTAGCAATGGAGCTTGGGAAGTTCAATATTAGAGTTAATGCCGTTTGTCCTGGCACCATAAAAGGTGATCGGATGAGGAGAGTTATAAAAGACAAGGCAAAATTTACCAAAGTTTCTTCTAAAGTGATTGAAAAAGATTTTATTTCTATGAGTTCAATGAAGCAATGGATCTTGGAGGAAGATATAGGAAAAATGTGTTCTTTTTTAATTTCAGATGATTCATTGAGAGTTTCAGGACAAGTGATCTCTGTAGATGGTCACACAGAAAGAAATGATTAAATTATCTCAGTTGTTTTTCGTATTTTTTTCTAAGTTTTTGTAATTCAACTAGATACTCATCTCTTATATTTGAAATTTTTTCAACTGTTTTACCCTTAGACTGTTTTTTTGTTCCCTCAACTAATCTATTAATCAATCTTTTTGAAAGTCTGGGAGCTTTCAACTTTGTCCATGGAAGTTTTAATGCTGGACCAAATTGCTCTAACATATGTTTCATTCCAGATTTGCCTCCTGCTAAGTGAAAGGTCAGAAAAGTTCCCATTAAAGACCATCTTAATCCAGGTCCATCCTCTATGGCTCTATCAAGATCCTTGGTTGTTGCAAAGCCTTCATTAATTATATGAAGCCCTTCTCTCCATAGAGCTTCTTGTAATCTATCAGAAAGATATCCTGGCAGTTCATTTTTAACCATTATTGGATTCATTGAAATAGATTGGTAAAATTTTTTTGCTTTATTTATAAATTTGTTAGAAGTTTTTTTGCCTGGTACAATTTCAACAGCTGGAAGTAAATATACCGGATTAAATGGATGACCTATTAATCCTCTTTTAGGGTTTTTGCATTTTGAGTAAATTCTGGTTGGTAATAAACCAGACGAACTGGAGGCAATAATAGAATTTTTTTTAGAATATTTACCAATTAGACTTATTAAATTAGTTTTTAATGAATAGTTTTCTGAAGCACATTCTTGAATAAAATCTGCATCTTTTAAAGCATCCTCTATGGACGTAAAATATTTTAAATTTTTAATATTAAGTTTTTTTTTATTAAAAAGTTTTTTTACATATGGCCATGTTCTTTTAACCTCAGTTACTAAACTTGTTTTTAATTTAAGATCTTTATCAAATGCATTAACAATTTTGTTATGCGCTAAACATCGAATTATCCACCCTGTTCCGATTACTCCAGTTCCAATGACTGCAACCTTTTTTATGTTAGACATTACTTGTGTTTAACAAGCTTTAATTTATCTCTAGTTTCTGCAGGTGTCATTGGTGAAAAACCAATTTCATCCGCAATTCTAATTGCTTTTTCAACAAGCTGGGCATTTGTTGCTAATTTCCCTTTTGATAAATATAAGTTATCTTCAAGGCCAACCCTTGGATTTCCACCCATTAAAATAGTTTGAGCAACAAATGGCATTTCGTTTTTTGAAATTGCAAAACCAGACCAAATACCCTCTTTCGGCATAATATCTTTCATTGCTTGCATCGCTAAAGTTGTTGCCGGTGCTCCCCAAGGAATTCCTAAGCACATTTGAAACATTGGCGGGTCACTTAATAATCCTTCTTTATAAAGTTGTGCTCCAAACCACATATTTCCTAAATCAAATGCCTCTATTTCGGGCTTAACATTTATATCTTTAAGTTTCTTTGCAGCTTTTCTTAAATCATTTGGAGTATTAACTGTAATCACTGAGCTGTCTCCAAAATTTAGTGTTCCTGCATCTAATGTACATATTTCAGGTAAAAATTGTTCGGCATTTGCAATTCTTTCCATAACATTTGCCATATCTGTCATGGGACCAAAATCTAAGGGATTGTCACCTTGTCCAATATCCAGATCTCCGCCCATACCAGTTGTTAGATTTAAAATTACATCAGTATCACTTGATCTTACTCTATCTACAACTTCTTTATAAAGTTCCAATCTTCGACTTGGTGTACCATCCTCTTCTCTAACATGAATGTGAGCGATTGCTGCGCCAGCTTTTGCTGCTTCAATTGAGGCTATAGCAATTTGTTCAGGTGTTTTAGGTAAATCAGGATGTTTACTTGCTGTATCACCAGATCCTGTGATAGCGCATGATATGAAAACCTTATTGCTCATTTAAGTATCAGTATATAATATAATAAAATCTCAAGGGAAATAAAAAAATGTCATTTCATATAACTAACAAAATTATTAAAAAAGAATGGACCGATTACAATAATCATATGAATGTGGCTTACTATGTACTGGTATTTGATGAAGCTTGGGAAGTAATGTTACAAAAATTTAAAATGGGAGAAAATTCAGCAAAAACCACTGAAATGAGTACGATGGTTGTTGAAACTTACATAACTTATAACAATGAAGTCAAAGAGGGTGAAGCAGTTGATATATTTTTAACTTATTTTGATCACGATAAAAAAAGACTACATTATAGATTGGAAATGATCGAAAAATCATCCAAAAAATTATCAGCAACAATAGAATTGTTATCTTTATATGTTAATCTTAAAGAAAGAAAAGTTTCAGAGTTTGAAAATGAAAAAGTAAATTTAATGAAAAAATTTATTAATGAAAATGAAAATAATTTTAATAAAGAGAATTTAAAATTTTTATCAAAACTAAAAAAATAATTTAATGATTACTATTCATGGTATTTACAATAAAAACACCAATTATAATTAAAGCTAAACCTATAATTGTGGGAATATTCGGAATTTGTTTATATTTGAAAATTCCTAACAGTGATAGAGCTACAATACCTACACCTGACCAAGTTGCATAAGTAATTCCTATAGGTAAAATTTTCATCACATGAGACATTGTGTACATACAAATTATTATTGCTACTACGCATACTAACGAGGGAACAAATTTTGTGAAGCCTTCTGTTGCTTTAAGTGTGCCTGTCGAAATAATTTCACCAGCTATAGCAATAGCTAATAATACATATGCTTGAGCTAAGGTCATTGTTGCTTATACATTTTGACAAAATAAAGATCTAGTATTAAGTTGGTTCTAATGGATATCAAAATGCTATCAGGCGCTCTTGGAGCTGAGGTTTCAGGTATTAATTTAAAAGATTCTTCCTTTGAAAATTGGAATAAAATTAATGATCTTTTGTTAGAGCATAAAGCATTATTTTTTAGAGATCAAAATATTACTTCTGAAGAGCAAATAAAACTTGCTAAAAGATTTGGTCCATTAGAAAAACATATATATGTAAAAGGAAGAGAAAATTATCCTGAGATTTTAAGAATTATAAAAGAACCAGATGAAAAGCGTCAATGGGGTGAAACTTGGCATACAGATGTTAGTTATAACCCAAAACCAACGAAAGTTATTATTTTAAGATCATTAAAAATTCCTCCAGTAGGTGGAGATACAATGTTTTCAAATATGGAAATAGCATATGAAACATTAGATGAAAAAATTAAAAATAAAATAAAAAATAAAAAAGCTGTGCATAGTTCTCTTGGTGCCGCAGCATTTACAGAAGCTTATAAAGCTATGGAAGGAAATGGAAATTTAGACGAATATTCAAATGCGCATCCTATGGTAAGGACACATCCAGAAACTGGTAAAAAAATCTTATATGTAAATTCAATGTATACAAAAAAAATTCTAGATACTGATGATCAAGAAAGTGATGAGATATTAAATGAAATATTTATACATCAAGAGAGGTTAGATTTTACATGCAGATTTAAATGGTCTGAAAACGCAGTAGCGATATGGGACAATAGAAGTACCTTGCATCAAGGTCTTACAGATTTCTTTCCAGGAAGAGGTTTAGGGCATGAAAGAATAATGGATCGTATTGCCGTTGAAGGCGATCATCCCCTTTAGGTAAATAGCTTTGAATTTTGATTATTTAATTATTGGCGCAGGAACCGCGGGTTGCGTGCTTGCTAATCGACTTTCAGAGAACCAACAGAATAATGTTGCAATTTTCGAAGCTGGTGGAAATAGTGATATTTGGAAAGTGAACATGCCTCTTGCACTACTTTATACAATGCATGATCCAAAATATAATTTTAAGTATTATTCAGAACCCGAACCACATCTGAACAATCGAAGATTATTTTGCCCTCGGGGAAAAATGATTGGAGGATGTTCAGCTCATAATGGAATGGTTTATGTCCGAGGAAATAAAGAAGATTACAGAAGATGGGCATCATTTGGTTTAAAAGATTGGAATTATGAAAAAGTTCTTCCTTATTTTAAAAAAATAGAAACTTGGTCAGGTGGAGAAAATGAGTTTAGAGGTGGAGATGGTATACTTCCTATAAATCAATCTCAAAATAACAATCCATTATTTAAAGCATTTTTAGCTTCCGCCAAAGAAGCTGGACATAAAATTAATAAAGATATGAACGGAGAAGATCAAGAAGGATTTGGTATGTATGATGTTACAATTCACAAAGGCGAAAGAGCGAGTGCCTCAAAATATTATTTAAATCCTGTAAGAAAAAAATCAAATTTGAAAGTATTCACTAAGTCGTTTGTAGAAAAAATAATATTCAATGGAACAAAAGCTATAGGAATTCAAGTTAATATAAATGGCAAAATTAATAAAATTTATGCGAATAAAGAAATTATATTAAGCAGTGGATCAATAAATTCACCACAATTGCTTATGGTTTCTGGAGTTGGACCAGCTAATCATATTAAAGAAAAAGGAATAGAAATTATTAAAGATATTCCTGGTGTAGGTAGAAATCTACAGGATCATCTTGAAACTTATATTCAACAAGAATGTAAAACTTCAGATACTTTATTTAAATATATAAATAAATTTAATATGGTTAAAGCAGGTATACAATGGTTTTTAAATAAAAGTGGTCCGTGCTCAACATCTTTTTTAGAAGCAGGAGGGTTTTGTAAATCATCACCTGATAAAGAATATCCAAATATTCAATTTCATTTTTTTCCCTCATTTGTTATCGACCATGGCAAAGTCGATCCTGATAGGCATGGATATCAATTACATGCAAGTTTAAATCAACCAAAAAGTCGTGGAAGTATTAAGTTAAATAGTTCAAATCCATATGATCATCCTAAAATTCAATTTAATTATTTAGAAGATGAATATGATCTTAATGAAACAGTTAAATGTATTCATGTTGCAAGAGAGATATTAAAACAAGACTCTATGAAACCGTATGCTAGTAAAGAAATTGGCCCAGGCGATCACGCTCAAAGCAAAGAAGAAATTAAAGAATATATTAGATCAAAAGCAGAAACAGCTTATCATCCCTCTTGTACTTTAAAAATGGGTATAGATAGTATGTCAGTTGTAGATGAAAAATTAAAAGTTCATGGATTACAAAATTTAAGAGTTGCTGATGCTTCAGTGATGCCAGAGATTACGAGTGGGAATCTAAACGCCCCAACATTAATGATAGCTGAACGAGCAGCAGATTTTATACTCAATTAATGCTTAAAGCTCAAAATAATCCAAAAGGTATACTCTTTATACTTATAGGAATGGGTTTTTTTTCAGTTCAAGATGCTTTAATTAAGTTTGTTTACAATGATGCGGCCCTATATGAGTTATATTTTGGAAGGACTGTAGCTGCATTATTTTTATTAATAAGTTTTTTAAAATTCTCAAATAAAAAGATTGAATTAAAAACATACTATCCAGTTTTAACTTCTATCAGAGTTATATGTTTTTTTTTTGGTTTTAGTTTTTTTTACATTTCATTAACTTATATGTCTTTAGCAATGGCTAATGCCTTATTTTTTTGTTGTCCTTTTTTTGTATCAATCTTAGCAGTAATATTTCTTAAAGAAAAGGTTGGGATCAGAAGATGGTTGGCTATTGCCACAGGATTTATAGGAGTATTTATCGTACTAGATCCAAATTTTAATAATTTTGATTATATGAAACTTGCTCCGATTGCGTGTGCATTTTGTTATGCTATATCAATGACAATTACTAAAATAACATCTGATAAAGATAATGTTTATACTCAAATGCTACATCTATACTTTGGGGCAATAATAATAAGTATTTTATTTTTTATTTTTACGGGAAAAGGTCAATTCAATACTTTTAGCGATCCAACATTTCAATTTATTTTTAGAGAATGGTTTTCTAATCCAGGTTATTCTTGGCCTTTTATTGTGGCCATGGGATTCATTAGTGTTTTGGCATTTTATTTTATTTTAAATGCTTATAGCATTGCTTCTCCATCAGTAGTTTCTTTGTACGAATACTCTTTAATAGTTTGGGCAATACTTACTGGTTATATATTGTTTGATAATATTCCTACTTTAAAAACTTTGATTGGTGTATCTATTATAATAAGCGCTGGAATATACATTTATTTAAGAGAAAAAATTAGGGATCAACTAATCGTAAGTGACAATCCAATAAGATAATTAGTTTTAAGTTTTTTTAAATTTAAGAATCTTGTTGTTCAGATTCTACATCATTTACTTGATTTTCAGCTTCTGAGACTTCATCTAATGAAACCTCACCTTCTTCATTCATTGTTTCATCACTAACTGTTTCATCAATGTCTGGTTTGGCCGTTTCAGACAACTCTGCCAAATCATCCTTTGTTACCTGAATCTTTTCTGGAGTTTTTCTAGCTCTTTTTGATGGTAAAATTGGTGTCCCACTTTTTGAAATTTCACCTTTATACAAGTTTTCAAAATCATCACCTATGTCTTCATCATCTTCAGCAGTATCATCTACTTGCTCAACATGTTTTCTCAATTTATAAACTGCGCTATCCGTTAAGTCAGAAACTTTGATTTTTTCATCTGCGATTTCTCTTAATGAAATAACGGTATTTTTGTCATTATCTCTGTCAATTGTAGGTTCAATACCAGCATTCAATTGCGTTGCTCGTTCTTTTGCCACTAATACTAATTCATAGGGACTATCTACTTTGTCTATACAATCTTCTACGGTTACTCTAGCCATGCGGAGTATCTATACAGTGAGTCCTAAAAAATCAAGTGTAAATTATAAATATTCAGGTTTGAGCTTATTCTTTACTAAATAAAGAAGAATTATAGAGGTTAAAATATATGCTCCAGAAACAACAGCTATTTGTTCTATACTTAATCCAAAATCAATCAAAATTCCAAATAAAGCAGTGCCAAAAGCGGTAGCAAAAACCATTAAGGCTGTGGTTAAAGCTTTAATGGATCCTATAAATCTCACTCCATAGATTTCAGCCCATGTAGAAGAGCCTAATACATTTGCAAGTCCATTAGTGATACCTAATAATCCAAAGAAAAAAAATGATGAAATTTCGGCATTAAAATAAAAAAGTACAGCAGTTGCAAATAGCAATGGAATGTTCATATAAATTAATAATTTTCTACTTGAAAATTTATCTATTAAAAAACCTGAAATAAATAATGTAATAACCGAAAGTATCGAATAAACCATAAATGATTGTGCAATAATATATGGTCCCCATCCTTTAGAGGTAGTTATAAATGATTGATAAACAAAAGATCCTGTTGCAATCCATGGCATAGCTAACATGGTCATAGATATTATGTAAAATCTATAGTCTTTTAAAACCTCAATTCTTTTCCATTGTCTTATTTCTTTAGTATTTTTAATAACACTAGATTTTTCTCTAGTTTCTAATTTAACATCTTTTACAAGAACATAGGAAATAATAGGTAAAATAATTATTACTAAAATTGATATAGAAATCCATATATCTCTCCATTCTATAAAAGTTAGTAAAAAAACAATTAAAACTGGAAGAGTAAATTCAGCTAAAGATAACCCAAGCCAGCATGTGCTTAACGCTCTACCCCTATTTCTTTCAAAAAAACGTGAAATTGTTGTTGTTGCAGTATGACTAGATAATCCTTGACCTGCTAAACGCATTAAAAAAATTCCAATAAATAAAAATATAATTGACGAAATTTTTGAAAAAATAAAACAAGAGGCAGACAAAAATATAATTACATACGATGCAAATTTTAAAATATTTACGTCATCTATTTTTTTTCCTATCCAAACTAAAACAATACTACTTAATAAAGTTGCAGATGCATAAATTGAGCCAAATTGTCCATGGGAAATTGATAAAGCTTCTCTAATGCTAGAGTTAAAGAGCCCAAGAAAAAAACTCTGTCCAAAGCTTGAAAAAAATGTAAAAATAAACCCAAATACAATTACTTTTAAACTTAAACTTTTAAACATAGATAAAAATTATGACTTGTAATGTTGCTTTCATAGGTCTTGGGGTCATGGGCTACCCAATGGCTGGTTATATATCAAAAGCCGGACACAATGTAACTGTTTTTAATAGAACTAAATCCAAAGCAGAAAAATGGATAAATGAATACAACGGTAAAATGGCAGATACACCAGCTGAAGCTGGAAAAGATGCTGAATATATTTTTACATGTGTTGGAAATGATAATGATTTAAGAGAAGTAACATTTGGTGAAAATGGTGTATTTAAAACAATAAAAAAAGGGTCTGTTTACATAGATAACACTACTGCCTCAGCAACAATTGCGAGAGAAATCCATGAGTATGCAAAAAAAAATGGTTTTGGTTCTTTAGATGCACCAGTATCAGGTGGTCAGGCTGGTGC
Organism: uncultured Pelagibacteraceae bacterium; assembly: GCA_902617825.1. Lineage (GTDB taxonomy): Bacteria > Pseudomonadota > Alphaproteobacteria > Pelagibacterales > Pelagibacteraceae > Pelagibacter. The sequence continues at coordinate 20,577 of CACMYE010000001.1, forward strand.
AGAAAATGGGGCACTCACAGTTATGGTTGGTGGTGATAAAGCTGATTTTGATAAAGCTAAAGACAAAATTGATTGTTACAGTAAAAAAATGAAGTTACTTGGTGGAGCTGGTAATGGACAACTTGCCAAGATGGTTAATCAAATATGTATTGCTGGCTTAGTTCAAGGTTTATCTGAGGCAATTAATTTTGGAATGAAAGCTGGATTGAATATGGAAGACGTCATTGAAGTAATTTCAAAAGGAGCAGCTCAGTCATGGCAAATGGAAAACAGATATAAAACTATGATAGATGATAAATTTGAATTTGGATTTGCGGTAGATTGGATGAGAAAAGATCTTAAAATTGCAATGGAAGAGGCTAAAAGTAATGGTTCTCTTTTACCTGTAACCCAGTTAGTTGATAAATATTATGAAGAAGTACAGGAAATGGGTGGTAACAGATGGGATACTTCAAGTTTAATTCGAAGATTTAGAAAGTAACAAGTATGCTCCCTGCATACTACGAAGATTTTAGTGAAATAAAAAAAAAGATTTGGCTAATGTTAGAGGATGCGGTTTCAAACCGTAACTCTCAGTTTAGAATACCAACTTTTATATGTGGTTTTAATTCAGACATAAATGGAAGAATTATTGTTTTAAGGAAGGTAGATAAGCAGAACAATGTAGTTCAATTTCATAGCGATATTAGATCAGATAAAATCGAAATACTAAAAAAAAATTCTAACGCAGCAATGTTATTTTATGACAAAGAAGAAAAAATCCAAGTAAGATTAAAAATTGAATGCTTAATTAATCATCAAAATGAAATTACAAAAGCATCTTGGGAAAAGACACAACATATAAGTAGGAAGTGTTATTTGGTGGATAATGGGCCAGGAACAGTATCTGATATTCCAACATCTGGTTTAAAGCCTGAATTAGATAATTTTGATTATACTAAAGAACAAAGTGAAAAGGGATATAAAAACTTCACAGTAATTCAATGTAAAATTAAATCTATTGAGTGGCTTTATCTTGCAGCAAAAGGTCATCGAAGAGCAAGGTTTGATTTAGAAAATAATAAGGACAGCTGGTTAATTCCTTAATTGAATGTAGCTTTCACATCACCAAAAACAGAGTAGGTAACTTCAATTAATTTCTTTTCTTTTATTGGTACTGGAAATCCATAAGCTCCTGTCAAAATTAAATTTCCTTTTCTTAAAAAATTATTTTTTTTATCTTGTTCTTTAATCAACCACTCAACTTCAGATAACATGTCAAAAGGCCAAATTTTACCAGTCCATGCATCTATTATCTTTTTATCATAAATTAGCTTAAGATCAGTTTCTATTTTATTTTTAGGAACTTTATTCTCTGCCCATATAACAACACCTGCATGAATTGCATTATTAGCCAGTAGTTCAGGACCAAATGGTTCTTCTCCGTAAAAAACAAGGTTATGAATTTCTATAAGTGGATAAATACCTTCAATGGACTCTAAAATATAATCAAATGAAGAAAGTTTGGGATTTATATCTCGGTTTAATATTACTCCAAATTCAGCTTCCATTGCTGGGTTAGTAAAATCTTTTTTATCAAAGGTCGCTCCACTCTTCCTTAATTCAGTATTCCAAAGATAACCACTGGCAGGCTGATTAAAACCCATTTTCTTTTGTGTATCTTTTGAAATACATCCAATTTTATAACCAATAATTTCTTCTCCTCTTTTCTCTCTTAACTTCGCAACCTTTGACTGAATAAGAAGAGCGTTTTCATTAGTTATTCTTTTTTTTTCTTTAAAAATTGAGCTTGGAACTTTATTGTCGTAATCTTCTAGTATCTTATTTGAAAAATTTTCTATTTCCTTTTTTGATAAATCAATCATAATTAAATTAGAAATTATTTATTCTATTTACTTTCTAATTTTGAGAGTTTTCTTTTTAATTTTTTAGATAATCCAGAAAACCATTCTTTCTCTTTACCAGAATCAGGTAATACTGCTCCAAACTCAATCATTTGTACTGGGGGTAGGTCAAGAATGTAAACCCAAACTTGGGTTTCATCTAATTTAGAATTTTTAATTACAACATCCCTTAAATCAGAAATTAATTTATCTTTTGTTTTTTTTGGTCTGCCAGCTCTGATTTGGCCTAGTAAAAATATTGAAGGCTCTTTAATTTTTTTTCCTCCCATGAAATGATTATTTTTCTTAGTTTTATTAAATATTACTTGAGCAAAATAAGTATTTGCTCCTGTTACAACATTGTGAACTTTTGTAATTCCCTTTGCCAAGTCTTTTTGCTGTTTTGAAGTTAAATTAAAATTTGAATTTGTAACTGTATAGGTTGGCATAAAACTAAAATATAGATTTTGAATATTTTTTCCAGTTATCTTGGTAATGCTTTGTATTTTCAATTACAGCTTTTTTTTCTTCCTCAGTTACTTCTCTTATAACTTTGCCAGGCGAGCCAACTACTAATGAGTTGTCAGGTATTTCTTTATTTTCTGTAATTAGAGCCTTAGCTCCAATAATACAGTTTTTTCCAATATTTGCTTTATTTAAGATGACAGCACCTATACCTACCAAGCTATTATCTCCAATTGTACATCCATGTAACATAACCATATGACCTATAGTTACATTTTTTCCAACTTTTAAAGGGTAACCTGGATCTGTATGTAAGACACTACCATCCTGAACGTTGGATCCTTCACCAATATAAATATTTTCAACATCGCCTCTTAAAACCGCATTAAACCAAATGCTAGTATTTTTCTCTAAAGTAACATCTCCTATTACGGTTGCATTAGGTGCTACCCAATTTTCGCCAGAGTTTTTTGGTTTTTTATCTTTTAAATCGTAAAACATAATTTATATATTATTACATTATGCCAATACAAACTCCAATATGTGATTTTGGTAAAAAAGCTATTCCATTTGAACTAAAATCAACTGATGAAAAAATTTTAAAACTTGAAGATATAAAAGGTAAGAATGGGACTTTAATAATGTTTATCTGTAACCATTGTCCCTACGTAAAAGCAGTTACAAAAGACATTGTTGAAGACTGTTATAACCTAAAAAAATTGGGAATAAACTCTATTGCAATATGTTCTAACGATGCAGTTAATTATCCAGAGGACTCTTTTGAAAATATGATTAAATTTGCAAAAGAAAATAATTTTAATTTTCCATATTTAGCTGATGAAACTCAAGAAGTTGCTAAATCTTATGATGCAGTTTGTACGCCTGATTTCTTTGGATATAATAAAAATTTAGAACTTCAATACAGAGGCCGAATGAGGGAATTAAGAAAACTTATTCCTATAAGAAGTGGAGAAAGCGATCTATTTCAAGCAATGAAAAAAATTGCTGAAACAGGTAAAGGACCAACAGAACAAATTCCAAGTGCTGGTTGTGGCATTAAATGGAAATATGATTAATGCATTTAATCTTGACTAGATCTTTTCCACCTGAACTTGGCGGTATGCAAAGTTTGATGTGGGGTCTTTCTAGAGAATTATCAAAAAACTTTATGATAAAAGTTTTTGCAGATTATATTGCACATCACAAAGAATTTGATGATCAAGCATCTTTTTCAATTGAGAGAGTTGGAGGAATAAAGCTCTTAAGAAAATATAGAAAAGCTCAATTGATAAATGAATTTATTAATAATAACAAAATAGAAGGAATAATTGCTGATCACTGGAAAAGTTTAGAGCTTATTAAGTCATCAAAAAAAAAGTTTTGCTTAATTCATAGTAAAGAAATTAACCACCCAAAAGGCTCAAATTTAAATAAAAGAGTATTAAATGTTTTAAATAATGTTGAAAACGTAGTTGCTAATTCACAATTTACAAAAAATTTAGCAGTTAGCTGTGGAGTAAATGAGAATAAAATAATTATAATTAACCCGGGAGTAGATCCTGCAAAAAAATTAGATAAAAAAACTGTAGACAAAGTTGAGAGTTTACTAAAAGTCAAAACACCAAGGTTAATTACAGTTTCACGATTTGATAAAAGAAAAAATCATGAAAAAGTAATTATGGCACTTAGAAATTTAAAGCAAATTTATCCTGATATTGTCTATATATGTGTTGGATATGGTGAAGAGGAAGAAAACATTAAAAATCTTGTCACAGAATTAGATTTAGAAGGTCAAGTAATGTTTTTTAAAGACATAACTAATGATTTAAAAAATGCATTAATTACAAAGTCAAATGTATTTGTGATGCCATCAATAATACACAAAAAGTCAGTTGAAGGATTTGGAATTGCTTATGTTGAAGCAGCTCAATATGGAATTCCATCTATTGGTGGTATAGACGGTGGTGCAGAAGATGCAATTGTGCACGAAAAAACTGGTTTAATATGTGATGGAAATAATTTAGATAGAGTTTACTCATCTATAAATTCAATTCTAGAGAATAAAAAATACCTAGATTATGGAAAGAATGCAAAAGAATTTGTTACTAAATTCCAATGGTCTAAAATTATTAAAGAATATAAAAAAATTTTAAACTAAGTCTTCTTCTTAAAAGTTTTATATAAATGCCAAATTACAATAAAAGCTGTTGTAAGCAAAATACATAGAGTTAATGTTCTGTCCCATAAAAATTCCCACGAACCATTACTTAACAATAAAGACCTTCTTAAATTTTCTTCCATTAATCCTCCTAGCACAAAAGCTAAAATAAGAGGTGGCATAGGAAAATCATATAATCGCAAAAATGTTGCAACAACTGCAATTCCAATCATTAAATAAATATCAAAATTATTAAATGACATTACGTAAATACCAGTAATTGAGAAAAATAAAATTAATGGAATTAAATAATTTTTTGGTACAGCAAGAATTCTAGCAATATAGGGAATTAATGGTAAATTTAAAATTAATAAAATAACCATCCCAATATACATTGACATAATGATTGACCAAAAAATTTCAGGGTTTGTCAGATAAAGTCTTGGTCCTGGTTGAACACCAAATCCTAAGAGAGCACCTAACATTACTGCTGTTGTTCCACTTCCTGGAATTCCTAATGTTAGCATAGGCACAAAAGAACCAGAGCACGCAGCATTATTTGCTGTTTCTGGTGCAGACAATCCATTTACGCTCCCTTTTCCAAATTTTTGCTTTTCATCATCTTTGACTAAATTTCTTTCCAGACCGTAAGCTAAAAATGATGCAATTGTTGCTCCAGCTCCTGGCAAAACACCAATTAAAAATCCAATTATTGAAGATCGAGGAATTGTTTTATACATTTTTTTTCTATCCTCTTTATCAATTTTTATTGAACCTAGTTCGGTTAAAGAAACTTGCTTTGCAGCAGCTGTGGGATCATTTCTTTTTAAAATAATTGTTAAGGCCTCACTCATTGCAAATGTCGCCATTACGACTAAGACAAAACTGATGCCATCTGTTAGATTCATGTTATCAAAAGTAAATCTAGTGATATCAGATAGGCTATCTTGGCCAACAGAAGCTAACATCAAACCAAGTACAACCATCATCATTGCTTTCAAAAACTGTCCTTTAGATGAGAATGCAGCTATTGCAGTTAAACCTAATATCATTAAAGCAAAATAATCTGGAGATCTAAAAGATAAACTTACTTTAGATAAACTTGGGGCTAAAAATAATAGATAAATTGCTGAAAATGTTCCTCCAGCAAATGAACTCCATGCAGCAATAGCTAATGCTTTTCCAGCTTTACCTTGTTGGGCCATTGGATAACCGTCAAAAGATGTTGCAACAGTTCCTGGAACACCTGGAGCATTTAACAATATTGATGATGTCGACCCACCAAATACTGCTCCATAATAAACACCTGCCATTAAAATTAATCCTGTTGCAGGATCAAAACCATATGTAATAGGTATCATGAGAGCAATTGCAGTCATTGGACCTAAGCCAGGCAGCATTCCTATAATTGTTCCAAAAAAACAACCAATCATGACCATGAATATATTTTGGAGGGTTAGTGCTGTTGATAGACCGATTAATATTCCTTCAATCATCCCATTACTCCAATCAATTGTAAAAATGGATCTCTTAAATAAATCTCAAGGACACCATGTAACAAATACATAAACGCCGCTACAAAAGGGAAAGATAGTAAAAACATCAATATCCAACGTCTTTCACCTAAAAAATAATAAGAACCAAATAAAAAGAATGAAGTAGTTAAAAAATATCCAATTTTTAAAATTGTTGCTCCATAAATAATTGCAATAATAATTAATATTGTTGTTTTTTTATATTCTAAATTTTTATGTTCAACTTTAATAGTTTCTGGATCTGGTAAAATTAATTTTAACCCTGAAAAAAATAATCCTGCATAACCTAAATAAATTGGAAATGTTTTTGCATTAAATGGTGCATTTTCATCAAATGCGAATACTTGAATTTGGTAAGCTGTATATAAATAGAATACTGAAAAAATAAAAAAGAGCAGTGATATAATTTTAGTAGTATTTATATTCACTGCTCTAATTTTAATTTACTAATCTAAAAGACTAGATAACTCCTAATTTTTTCATAAGAGCTGTCATTTCCTCAGTTTGTTTTTCTAAGAAAGAAACAAATTTACCCTCAGGATTATAAATATTTACCCAAGCGTTTCTTGCTCTAACAGCTTCCCATTCAGAAGTTTTTTGAACATCACCAAGCATTTTAGCAATTTTAGATTTATCAGAATTGCTCATACCTGGAGGACCAAAAAATCCTCTCCAGTTTACGAATTGTACGTCATAACCTTGCTCTTTAAGTGTTGGTGCATCTGGAGCATCTGAAACTCTTGATGGAGCAGTTATACCAATAATTCTTACCTGGTCTCTTGCACCCATAAGTTCACCTAAACCTGTTGAGATAATTTGTGTCTCTCCAGATAAAAGTCCAGCTAATGCTTTTCCACCAGCATCATATGGAATATATGCAACAGCATTTGGATCTGCACCTGCAGCTTGAAAAGCTAATGCACCAATTAAATGGTCCATACTTCCTCTTACTGATCCACCTGCCATTTTAATAGAGTTTGGATCTTTTTTATATGCATCGACAACATCTTTAAAGTTTTTGTATGGTGAATTTTTAGCAACAGCTATTGCACCATAATCACCAATTACACCAGCAATTGGGACAACATCTTTATAGGATAAAGTTCCTGTACCTTTTATGTAACCTTTATGTCTTGTAATTGATCTTAATACTAATGGAGTAGATTGTACTAATACTGTATTCGCAGGTTTAGTATTAATCATATAAGCTAGCGCTTTACCACCACCACCACCTGACATATTTTCAAATGATGCGCTTTTTAACATTCCAGCTTTTGTTAAAGCTTCTCCAGTACCTCGAGCAGTTCCATCCCAACCACCACCAGCACCACCGCCTATCACGAAGTGAATTTTATCAATCGCAAATGAACTAGTTGTAGATGCTGAGAATAATAGGATTGCCGAGAATAATACTGAAACAATTTTTTTTATATTTTTCATTATATTCCTCTCTTTCTCTCTCTTAATTTAAGGTTAAATTAAATTACATTGCCTTAGTTTATGCAACCTATAATTTCTTAGTACAACTGTTAATTGAAATTTTTTTTTAAAAAATTATTGTGGGTAATCAATAGAAAAAAATTTTTTTAAATTACAAGTTTCTAATTTTAAACTAATTAGAATTATTAATGTTCGATTTTATTAATTACACAACTATTACAAATTATTTTAGTTCGATCATCAAAAGCTATAAAGCAATAGTTATAGGTCTGATAGGTGGTTATTTAGGAACAGTAATTGGTCTACCTCTCCCATGGTTGTTAGGTTCATTAGGTTTAAATCTATGTTTTGCTTTTACAACCTATAAAATAGAGTTTTCCACTAAATTATTAAATCCTGTTTTTTTGATAGTAGGTATCATTTTGGGTGGAACCTTAAATGTGTCGCTACTTTATAAAATTCATTTGTGGATTTTTTCATCTATTGCCATGATTTTTTGTACAGTTATAAGCACAATTTTGGCAGGATATTATTTTTTTAAAATTTGTAAATTTAGTAAATTTATTTCTGTATTAGCTGCGTTACCTGGAGCATTTGTTCCAATTTCTGCAGCATTATTAGAATTTGGTAAAAGTAAAAATGATAAAAAAGTTCTAATTCCTCAAGCAACTAGAGTAATTTTTATTGTAAGTTTTTTTCCAATATTTTTTATTAATAATTTAGGCTTTTCAGAAATAGCTGGATATAATTTTTCAAATATTTACGATTACAAATATTTCTTAGAAATTTTATTTCTTTTAATAGTTTGTTTTTTATTTGCAAGCTTACTAAAAAAATTAAATATTCCATCACCTGCATTAATTGGTGCTATGGTATTGTCAGGTTTATTTTATACTTTCGAAATAATTGACTCTAGATTTCCAGATACATTTATAAATATTGCATTTGTATTTTTAGGAACCGCTCTAGGTACTAGATTAAATGGACTTAAATTAAAGGAGTTATTCTACTTTACTTTTCATGGATTGATTGTGAGTGTAATTTTAGTATCAGTAGCAATGATAACAGCTTATATTTTAACTTATGCAGGCTTTGATTTTATTCCAACATTTTTAAGCTTTTCTCCTGGTGGAATTCATGAAATGGTTATGATAAGTGTAGCTTACAATATTGATCCTATTTTTGTAAGCTATCATCACTTTTTAAGAATATTTTTAATTGTAATATTTTTACCTATCCTTTTGACAAAATTTCATAAAAAAAAATAACTTTAATGAAATTTTTATTTGCTTAATAGTTTACTGAGTACTTTGATATTTTTGACTTTATCTAAATTTTTAATTGTACTGATTATTTTTTTTGATTTATTTAAAGGCCATTTTGCAAATTCAGCACACCCCATAAACTTATCAGCTACCTCGCTATAGGTCATTGGTATTGCGGGACTACCTTTTCCAAAATCACCTCTTCCGGATATTTTTTTTCCATTTTTTAAATAGATATCTATAATTGTGGTCATTTTATCATAACCAGCTGCCTCAGCTTTTTGGTTTTTGTAAAAATTAATTTTTCTTAACATGGTTTGAACATCTTTTTTAACAATTCTTTTGTCTTGATATTCTGGAATATAGGCCCTTCTTTCTATCAACAATATAGCCATTGAATATTCCATGCTAAATTTTGCCTGAAATTCATTTTTTGGTCTATGATGAATTAAAGCATTTTGCATATTATGATTTGTTCCCACATCTACTTTTAAAACCTGATCTGGTTTGATGTTATATTTGTTAATTAATTCTAACATCTTTGTCATACCTGGGTGGGTTAAAGATCCACACGGATGAGGTTTAATTGATATTCCTGGTTTACTAAAAGTCCAAGGTCGACCTAATTTTCCTTTAATTGAATTTAAGTCATATCCACCTCCATGAGCTTGAAAAAAGCCTCTAGGAGATTCTAAAATTTTATCAGTTGCAGACCAACCATAACTCACTAAATCACAAGCAACTACTCCGCTTTCTGCAGCTCTGCCTGCGTGCAAAGGTTTAGTCATTGTTCCAAAATTTTCTCTTAAACCTGCACTTAATGAAGCAGCTATACCTAGAGAATTTTGAATTTTTTCTACATTAAATTTTCTTATTTTGGCTGCAGCTGCTGCAGATGCAAGTGTTCCACAAGTTGCTGTAGAGTGAAAACCATGTTGGTAGTGTCTAGGAGACATTGCCTCAGAAACTTTACATTCAACATCGACACCAATAAGGTAGGCATTTAGAAAATCTTTTCCACTAATATTGTTTATTTCACCTTCTGCGAAAGCACTTGGTAAGCATGGTGCTGTAGGGTGAGTTAATAAACCATATACTCTATCTGAACCTACTGCTAATTGTGTATCATCATAATCATCTGAATGAATACCCACACCATTAGCTAGTGCTGCAAATTGTGTAGGAACTTTCATTTTTGAACCAATCACAGTTGCTCTTCCATTGGCAGAATTTTTCTTTATCTGTTTAAATAAGTATTCACCAGTTCTTGCTACGGATCCTGATAAAGCCAAACCAAATCCATCTAAAATATGTTTTTTAGCTAACTCAACTACATTTGAAGGTATATTATTAAATTTTGTTTTGTGAACAAACTTTGAAACATAATTTGTAAGTTCTTTACCTTTGGAGCTCTTTATATTTGGGGTGTAGGCTTTCTTCATTTACTTTTCCTTTCAGTTAAAAGATTTTTTATTGGTTTATAAAATAGACTTAAAAATGTAAGAATAAAAAATGTCATTGCAATTGGTCTTGTAAAAAACATAAATAGATTTTGATCAAAAATAATAATTGATTGTGCCAATGAATTTTCAACTAGTTGTCCAAGTACTATACCCATTATTATCGGTGCTGGTGAAAATCCAGATCTTCTTAAGAAAAATCCAACAACACCAGAAATTAACATAATATAAACATCCACCATCGATTGAGATAATCCATAAGATCCAACCAAACAAAAAACAAATACAGATGGCCATAAAAATCCTCTTGGAATTAATGAAATTCTTGAGAAAATCTTTGCACCTAATAAGCCAAATACTAAAAATATAAAGTTAGCTAAAAGCATTCCATAAAAAATAGTGTAAAGAAGATCAGGTTGTTGCTCGAATAAATAAGGTCCAGCCCTTAAACCATGAATTTGAAAACCTCCTAATATTACCGCAGTTGTTGCAGATCCTGGGATTCCTAAAGCAAGAGTTGGTATCATTGCTCCACCTGTTGCAGAATTATTAGCTGCCTCAGGCGCCGCTACACCTTCTATCTCTCCTTTACCAAAATTTTCCTTGTTTTTAGACCACCTTCTAGCTTCATTGTACCCTATCATTGCGCTAACAGTACCTCCCTCTGCTGGGAGTATTCCTATAAATGTTCCTATACCGGTTGATCTTAATATTGTTTTTCCACAGTTTTTAAATTCCGTAATGGATGGTAATTTTATTGCTGAAAATTTAATTCTCTCTAATAAAAGCTCACTCTTTGATGCTTGAACAAAAATTTCAGACATAGCGAACAAACCAATTAGAACTGGTACAAAGCTTACACCTTCAAATAATTCATCAATACTAAATGTAAACCTTGATATTCCTGTAGTTAAATGAACACCAATTGTTGCAACAAACAATCCAATCAAACCTCCAATCAAATTTTTAACTGGAGATTTTGAGCTAATAGACGCAAGCATTGATAAACCAAATATTGCTAGTGCAAAATATTCGGGAGGGCCAAATTTATATGCAATCTTTGCCAAAGTTGGAGCAAAAATAATTAAGACTATTAATGAAATAATACCTCCAATTACACTAGAAACTGCTGCCATTCCTAACGCCTTACCTGCTTGACCATTTTGAGCCATTGGAAATCCATCAAATGCTGTTGCTGCGGCTGGAGGGGCTCCAGGAGCATTTATTAAAATTGCAGTTATCGAACCGCCAAATGTTCCTCCACAATATAAAGCTGCCATTGCAGCAATTGCCTGATTAGGTTCTAGGTATATAGTAAATGGTAATAATAAAGCTATTGCCATTCCTGAGCTTAATCCTGGTAGTGCTCCAATTAAAACTCCCACTATCGTAGAGCCTAAAATTAGAAGAAAAGTAGTTAAGTCTAATATTAGAGTTATCTTGCTAATTAATTCCATTAATAAAAATTCTTAACTATAAAATTTTCTAATATTCCTTGTGGAAATTTTAGTTGCAATACAAGAGTGAAAAACACAAAAACAAATACTGTCATTCCAATCGAATACACAAGAACTAAAAACTTATCCTTTCTTTGCCAAAGTAGTGGAGTTACGAATGTGAATATTAAAATTGTTAGAAAAAAACCTAATTTATCAGCTATTAGAATTATAAATAATATAAATCCAAATGTTATAAAAGCATTACTCTTTATAATCTCCTTTTTTTCCTCTATTAAGTTTTTATTTTGATAAATTTGAAATAAGCTTAAAAAAACTATCAGAGTGAATATCAATCTAGGCATCATAGTTGGTTGCATGCCTTGAGCTAAAATTTCAGGAACTTCGTCAAATGTGAAAGTATAAAAATACAATAATATGGTAATCGAAACTATTGCCGACAAAATTTTTAAATCTTTTATCATTTAGTGAATTCCCTAAAAAAAAGGGGAACAATAAAGTCCCCCTTTTTCAGTATTTTAATTTATTATTTTGCTAAACCTAAACTTACAAGAGCAGCTCTTGCTTCTTTGTAAATTTTCTTGATTTCAGCGTCCCATGCTGCTGAACCAGCAACACTAGATGCATCAAGACCTGCACCAGTTAAATAGTTTTGATAAACTGGATGAGCCATTGCTTTCAAAAAGCCTTTTTCAAGTTTTGCAATTGTATCAGCTGGAGTCCCTTTAAGAACAACTACGCCTCTAACAGTTGCAAAAGATGCATTAATACCTTTTTCTTTTAAGGTTGGTGTATCTGGTAAAGCAGAAAGTCTTTCATCAGCCATCACAGCTAATACTCTTAATTCTCCACTTTCTAGTTGATCTTTACCTTCATCCAAATTTAAACCCGCAGCATCAATTTGAGCACCTACTAAGTTAGTCATTATTGCTCCGCCACCTTCGAAAGGAACAAAAGCAATTTTAGTTTTTGCCTCTCTTGCAAAAATTAAACCTGAAATATGGTCAACACTTCCAACGTTAGTACCACCGTATTTGATAGGTTTTTTATTTCCCGCTTTGATAAGGTCTTCAATAGTTTTATAAGGACTTTTTGCGTTCACAAAAATCACAATCGGATCTACTGTGGTTCTTGCAACTCCTACAAAGTCGTCAATATTTAATGCTGCACCACCTCTTGCCATTCTAAATAAATGTGTTGGTGTAATAGCTAATACTGTATGACCATCTCTTGGCTTAGATTTAACATAAGACATGGCTTTGTTTCCACCATCACCTTTTTTTGGCGTGATATAAGCATTATTTTTTAGATTTTTTCTTGTTCTGATTAATAACATTCTAGCTGTAGTATCAGTTCCACCGCCTAAACCAGCATGTGTAACTACTTCAATTGGTTTAGAAGGAAATTCATCTGCAACCGCTATTGTTGCGACTTGCCCTAGACCTATAAAAGAAGTGACTATTAACGTAAAACTAAGAAATAAACTTTGTATTTTTTTTGTCATTGCTATTCCTCTCATTAGTTATTTAAGTCAAAGTTAATCTTAAACTACGATATGTGTCAAATTTTATTATAATGATGATTATTGTGTCACAGTTGTAATGATAATATCATTTTTTCTAACACTTTGTTTGCTGAAAGTTTTTTTAAATCACTTACTTGAATAGCTCTAAAATTTTCTCTTTCTATACTAGCTTTGTAAGCCGTTGTGTGCGCACCAAATAAAGCAAATCCTTTTGCACCTATATGGGCAGCTATATGTGCTGGACCCGTATCATTTGAAATAACAAAAGAGCTATCTTTTATAAGTGCAGAAAGTTGTGAAATATCTAAAGCCTTACCATTATCCAAAATGCATAAAGAATTTATATTTGAAGCATCTTTAATTTCATCAGGTCCAGGTGCTATAATTATTTTAAATTGAGTTGCGAACTTTTCAATTATCAAATTTATTAATTCATTATAAAATGGCCATTTCTTAGAAGTTAAATGAGGAGAGCAAAAAGGAAAAAGAACTATGTACTTATCAAGGTTATAATAATTCTTAATTTTAGAGATATCAGTTATACTCCATGAAAAATCTGGTTTAGTTGTATACAACGTTTTTACTCCAGAACTTTTAAGTTGATAGTCAAATCTTTCTAACACGGAGTCTTTATCAAAATCCTTTTTGGATGTTCCTTCAGGTAAAGTAGTTTCAGATGACGACCATATTTCCTTACCTGCTTTAGGGAATAAAATTTTTTTATAAAATGATGTTCTGCTAGAGTTTTGAAGATCAAATACTTTAGAAAAACTATATTTTTTAATTTCTTTCATTAATGAATATAAATAAATTAGATTTAATCTTGATAGTCGCTTATCTAAAATAACATTTGAAATATTGGGATTTTTTTTAAAGAGTTCATAATAAGGTTTTGTCGTTAACAAATGAATTTTATCATCTGGATGACTTTCAGAAATATCTTGAATTGCTCCACATGCTTGAGCTATATCTCCTAAAGAACCATGTTTAATAATTAAAATATTAGACATATTTTAAACAACTTAACATAGTATATTTTTTTATGAATAAAATTCTAATAGAAGTATCAGTTGGTGAGCTGCTGGATAAAATTTCCATTTTAGAAATCAAACAAGACAAAATTAAGGATATAGATAAACTTAAATTTATCAATGAGGAACATTCTATACTTAATGATCAATTAAGCAAAAATGTTAAGTCAGACGAGAAACTTAATTCTCTTTTTTCTTCACTAAAAAATATAAATTCAAAACTTTGGGTTATTGAAGATGAAAAAAGAAAGTGTGAAAAAAATAAAAATTTTAGTGAAAAATTTATCAAACTTTCAAGAGATGTTCATATCTTAAATGATGATAGGGCGAAAATTAAGTTGGAAATTAATAACTATACTGGATCGAAAATCAAAGAGATTAAAGAATATACTAACTATTAAAAGAGTATTTCTTTTCTAAAAATTTAATAATATTGTGAATAATAAAGGTCATAAATAAATATATCCCACCTGCAACAATAAATACTTCAATTGGTTTAAATGTTGTTGAAATAATGTGTTTGGCAACTCCAGTTAGATCCATTAATGTAACTGTGCTTGCCAATGACGTTCCTTTCATCATTAGAATTATTTCATTTCCATATGCAGGCAATGATTGTCTTATCGCAATAGGTATTTGAATTTTATAAAATATAATTTTGTTTGAAATACCTAGACTTCTTCCAGCTTCGATTATTCCTAATTTTATGGTTTGAAATGCAGATCTTAATATTTCAGAGGTATAAGCACCAGTATTTAAAGTAAAAGCTATTACAGCACACCAATAAGGTTCTTTAAAAATAACCCATAAAAAGGTTGTTCTAAAGTATTCTATTTGTCCTAGACCAAAATAAATAATAAATATTTGAACCAATAAAGGTGTTCCTCTAAACACGTACGAATAGCCATAAGCAAATTTATTAATAAATATATTTTTATTTAATCTTAAAATTGCAAAAAAAAGACCTACGAATAATCCAAAAATAAGTGATGCAGACAATAATTTTAAAGTAACTACTGTTGCTCCTAAGAGTTTGGGGAAACTGTTAATCATTAAATCAAAATCCATTAATATCCCATGCTATATCTTGCTTCTAATTTGTTAATTAATTTCATACTCACGTAAGTAAGCAAAAGATATAAAACTGCTGCAAATGAATAGAAGAATAATGGATCTCTAGTAGATCCTGCTGCAATATAAGATTGCCTCATTATTTCAACTAATCCTGTTACTGAAATAAGAGAAGTATCTTTTAATGTTATTTGCCAAACGTTACTTAGATTTGGAATAGCTAATCTTAACATCTGGGGTAGTATTATTTTATAAAATTGCCCGAACTTATTTATTCCAAGAACTTTTGCTGCTTCAAACTGCCCTTTATCTATTGATTGAATTGCCCCCCGAAATACTTCAGTTGAATATGCGCCAGAAATAATACCAATAGCCATTGAACCGGTTATAAAAGCATTAATTTCTATGTATTCATAATAGCCAAAAATAGAAGCTACATACATGATGGCCCCACTGCCGCCAAAAAAGAATAGGTAAATAACTAATAGTTCAGGTACTCCACGAATAACTGTGGTGTAAAAATTACCTACTAAATTTAAAGTTTTATATTTTGAAAGCTTTAAAGGAGTAAAAATTAAAGCAAAAAAGAAACCAACTAACATTGCTGTAATTGATACAGCGATTGTCATCAAGGTTGCGTAAAATAACTCATCACCCCAACCTGTTTTACCAAATGCAAGAAGTTCCATATAGATTGGCGACTATATATTATAGTCGCCAAATCTGAAATATATTACATAGAAACGTCGTCTTTAAACCATTTGATAGCAAGTTCACTAATTTTTCCTGTTTTTCTTGCTATGTCAATTGCATCATTGAAGTCTTTAAGTAATTGAGCGTCTCTTTTTCCAAAAGATGAGTCTTCGCCAAATTGGTCAGCTTTTCTTAAACCTACTCCAACACCACCACCAAAGGCTCCACCAGCTAAATTAGGTCCAACTGTAACAACAGCTTTTCCAGATTTCTCTGCATATTCTATAAATGAAGCTTTAGCAGCTAATGCAACATCACATCTTCCAGACGCAAGATCTAAATTAACATCATCTTGAGTTTTGTAAGTTCTAACATTAACACTTCCAACATCACCAGACTCTAAAAAGTTTTGGTGAATTGTTCCTGTTTGAGTACAAACAGTTTTACCAGCAAGTGCACCTGTAATAGTTTTAAGTGCTTTCTTGACATCAGATCCACCTAATTCTAAATTTATTGATTGAGGTGTGTCCATACCCTCAAGACTAGATCCTTTCATGACAGCAAGTGTAGCAGGTTCTGTTGCATACCCTTGTGAAAATGTCATTACTTTTTTTCTTTCCTCAGTAATTGACATTCCAGCCATTATAGCGTCATATTTTCTTAGCCTTAAGGCAGGTATCATTCCATCCCAATCCTGTTCTACAATTACACAATCTCTCTTCATGTAAATACAAAGAAAATTTGCTAGCTCAACCTCAAATCCAACTAGTTTTCCTTCTTCAGTTTTAGAATTCCACGGAGGGTAAGCGCCCTCTGTTGCTATTCTTATAGTATCAGCATTAGATGACACTGATAGGAAAAATGAAATTAAAATTCCTAATCCAAATGTTTTAAATTTATTCATTATTATCTCCTTTAATTAAAGAGAATTATTTCACAAATTTAAAAAAGAAAAAAGAAAATTAGTGATTTATTGAAGAAGAAAAATTCCATGAACAATCAAAGCTAGGTATGTAAACTCTTGATAATTTTGCGTTTCCAAAATTTTGATTAAATACATTTAACCAATTTTCAACCTGCTGTGGTTTTTTATCCTGACTTCCTACTTGAGCAGTAATAACTCCTTTAGGTTTTAAAATTCTTACTAAGGAATCCATGTTCTTAGAAGCTAAATCTATACAAAATTGATCATCATTAAGATCTACAAATATATGATCGTAAGTATCATCTCTTACTGATTTAATGCTTTCAAATGCATCGCCCCAAACACATTTTACAGAATTTTTTTCGGTTGCTTTTTTTCCAATATCCCCAAGATGTTTATTACAAACGTCTACCACTTCAGGATCTAGTTCATACCAATCTATAAAATTAAATTTTTTAGCAATACATTCTCTTGCAATTCCACCATCTCCACCACCAATTATTGCAGCTCTTTCATTATCTTTATTCAGATTTAAACCAGAGCCAACAAATGTAGAACTGTATAAATGCTCATCTGTAGCAGCAACTTGTATTTCACCATCAATAAATAAAGATTTTCCAAACTGTTCTAAATCTAAAATTTCAATGTGCTGACCTACCTTAGATTTAAAGTCCTCTAGAACATCATTTACTACATATGATTTTTGTAATCCTGATGAACTATAAATGTCATGATAAAGAGATTTAGTATCTCTATTGAATTCCTTTTTAACTATTCTTGTGTGTTCAAACCCTTTTTTAATAATGTTTATCGCAACAGAGGGACTTACTTTTCCACAAGTAAAGAAATCAAAGCTAATAATTCCTTTTTCTGGAAATGTATGAAAGCTAATATGGCTTTCAGCCAATAAAGCAATAATAGTAAATCCCTGAGGTTCAAATTTATATTTAGATATATTTAAGATTGTTACTTTTGCAGCTTTTGCAATATCATGAATTACTTTTTCAAATATAGAAGGGTCATATTCTTTAGTAGTTCCAATTATATCTAGAGTAATATGTTCGCCAACTTTTGTCATAATATGCTTTATGAAACCTTACTAATCAAATTTTTTGCTTCTTTCAAACAAAAATCTATTATATTACTTCGCTAAGGTTGTAACTGTGAAAAACAATTGGTCAAATTTAGAAGCAAAAGAATACATAAAAAAGTATACAAAACTTGGTCATTCGAAAGATATGGCTTTAAGAGTTTATACAACCAGACTATTAGGAAAAAATAGTAAACTTGTTCTACATGGAGGTGGAAATACTTCTGTAAAAACATCAATTAAAGATATAGATGGCAAACATTATGACGTGCTCTGCGTTAAAGGAAGTGGGTGGGACATGGCTGAAATAGAACCAGCTGGTTTACCTGCAGTAAAATTAAATCCACTTTTAGCTTTAAAAAATAAAAAATATTTAAGTGATGAAGATATGGTTGCATATCAAAAAAGAAACTTAATTGATATTAAGTCACCTAACCCATCTGTAGAAACTTTTTTACATGCCTTTTTACCTTTCAAATTTGTTGATCACACTCATTCTGATGCAATTATGGATGTAACAAATAGGCCAAATGGAAAAGATCTTTGCAAAAAAATTTTTGGACCAAAAGTAAGTATTGTGCCATATGTAATGCCAGGATTTGGTTTGGCTCAGAAGATAAATGAAGTTTATGATAAAAACCCAAATATTAATTGTTTGATACTTTTAAACCACGGAATATTTACTTTTGATAATGATGCTAAAAAATCTTATGACTTAATGATTAAATATGTTTCTATTGCTGAAAAGACTATCAAAAAATTAAAAAGAAAAAAAATAAGACAAATAAAAAACTATAATACTAAATTTGAACCACATGAAATTGCACCAATTTTAAGAGGTTTGTTATCAGAAAACCATAATCAAAAATTTATACTTAATTACAGATCAAATAAAAATTTGAATTATTTTATTAACGGAAAAGATGTAAAAAGATATTCAAGCATTGGAACAGCGACACCAGATCATGTAATAAGAGTTAAACCCTTTCCGTTAGTAATTACACCAAAACAAAATTCAAGTATTGAAGATTTTAAAAAAATAGCAGAAAAAAATTTTAAAGATTACAGAAAAAAATACGTGAAATATTTCAATACTAATAAAAAAAAAGTTAAAGGTAAAAAAACAATGCTAGATACCTCGCCACGAGTAATTATGGTACAAAATGTTGGTTTGTTTAGTATTGGTAGCAGTCTTAGTGCTTCAAAAATAGCTGGGGATTTGACTGAAACAAATGCAAGAGTAATTTCATCTGTTGAGGAAACTACAAAATATAAATTCATTACTGAAAAAGATTTATTTGATGTTGAATATTGGTCGCTAGAACAAGCTAAAATTAAAAAAGATAAAAAAATTTTACAAGGTAATATTGTTGTAATAACTGGTGGTTTTGGAGCCATCGGCTCAGCAACTTATAAACTATTTAAAAATTATGGCGCAGAAATTGTATTGCTTGATTACGATTCTAAAAAAGTCAAAGAAATGCGTGGTAAAATCAAAGATTTATGTTTGCACTGTGATGTAAGAAACAAAAATAGTGTAAAAAATGCTTTCAAAAAAATTAGTGAACAATATGGTGGTGTTGATATTTTAATATCAAATGCTGGAACAGCAATTGGTGGATCTATTGCTGAAGTTGATGATAAAATTTTAAGAAAAAGTTTCGAAGATAATTTTTTCTCTCATCAAAATTGTGCGTCAGAAACTATCAAAATAATGAAAAAACAAAATATTCAAGGATGTTTGTTATTTAATATTTCGAAACAATCAGTCAATCCTGGAAAAAACTTTGGACCCTATGGTCTTCCAAAAACAGCTTTATTAAGTTTATGCAAACAATATGCATTAGATTATGGTGCGCTTGGAATTAGATCAAATGGTGTAAACGCTGATAGAATTAGAAGTGGTTTATTGAATGATGGAATGATTAAATCTCGAGCCAAAGCCAGAGAAGTTTCAACGGATGAATATATGAGAGGAAATCTACTTCTAAACGAAGTAAAAGCAGAAGATGTTGCAAAAGCATTTTTTCATCTTGCTATTTCAAAGAAAACAACTGGTGCAGTATTAACTGTAGATGGTGGAAACATAGCTGCTTCCCTAAGGTAACTTATTTAAATAATTTTTTTAGACCTTCAGAAGAAGCTTCTGAAATTCCTCTTTCAGTAATTAATCCTGTTACATATTTTGCTGGTGTTACATCAAAAGCTAAATTCATAGCTTTACTTTTGGCTGGGTATATCAAAACTTTTTTAATTTTATTGTTCTCATCAATGCCTTCAACATGAGATAATTCCTCTGAATTTCTTTCTTCAATAGGAATATCTTTTGCATCTTTAATATCCCAATCAATTGTTGAGCTTGGAAGTGCTACATAAAAAGGTACATTATTATCATGAGCTGCAAGTGCTTTAAGGTAAGTTCCAATTTTATTACAAACATCACCATTAGATAGAGTTCTATCAGTTCCAACAATGCATATATCGACCTCGCCTCTCTGCATTAAAATTCCACCAGTATTATCAGCAATGATAGTGTTTGGAACTTCTTCCTCATTTAATTCATAAGAAGTTAAATTTGCACCTTGGTTTCTTGGTCTTGTTTCATCTACCCATACATGAACTGGAATCCCTTTTTTATGAGCATGATAAATTGGTGAAGTTGCTGTTCCCCAATTAATTGTTGCTAACCAGCCTGCATTACAATGAGTTAAAATATTAACTATATCTTTTTTTTTACTATAAATTTCTTCAATTATTTTCAGTCCATTAATACCAATATTTTCACAAAACTTTTCATCTTCATCACATATTTCTTTTGCTTCATTTAAAGAAACATCTAAAATTTCATCACTATTAATTCCTTGTAATTTTTTCATCATTCGGTTTACAGCCCA
Source organism: uncultured Pelagibacteraceae bacterium (assembly GCA_902617825.1). Taxonomy (GTDB): domain Bacteria; phylum Pseudomonadota; class Alphaproteobacteria; order Pelagibacterales; family Pelagibacteraceae; genus Pelagibacter. The sequence goes on from CACMYE010000001.1 coordinate 41,469, forward strand.
TTTAAGGTTAATAGCAGTTGGTCTTGATTTAATTAATTCCTCGGCACTTTTTTTTATAAATTCAAAACTATTATTTTCATTAACTGCTAAAACTATCCCATAAGCAGCTGTCCCTCCAATTAAAGGTGCACCTCTAACTTCCATTATTTTAATAGCATTGATAGCATCCTTAACTGTATTTAATTCTTTAATAATAAATTGATGAGGTAGCTTAGTTTGGTCAATTATTCTTACAGTTTTTCCCTCATGCCAAATTGTTCGATATTCTTTTCCTTTTATCTTCATTTAGATAATGCTCTTCCGGCTATAGTCTTGAGTTTTTTAATTGTTTTTTGGGTTCTTTTTTCTGGAGATGTTATTATTGCTACATCTAAACAATTATTTGTTGGATCATTTGGATCAATATAATCTTCAAAATTATCAATTAAATTTTTTATCATTATTTTAGCTTTTTCTGCATTACCTAATAATATCTTAATCACTTGCTGTACATCAACATTTTCATGATCTGGGTGCCAACAATCAAAGTCAGTTACCATTGAAACAGACGCATATCTAATTTCTGCTTCTCTAGCTAATTTAGCTTCAGGCATGTTAGTCATGCCAATAACATCTGCTTTCCATGATCTATATAAATTAGACTCAGCTAATGTTGAAAATTGTGGACCCTCCATTACTACATAAGTTCCATTTCTTTGATAATCTATATTTGATTGTTTTATAGCATCTTCACATGCATTCATTAGACCATTAGAAGTTGGATGAGCCATTGAAACATGGGCTACAATTTCATCTTCAAAAAAAGTTTTTATTCTCGCAAAAGTTCTATCAATAAATTGATCAACTATTACAAATTTCCCTGGAGGCAAATCTTCCCTTAAAGAACCGACAGCGGAAACTGAGACAATATCTGTGACACCTAATTGCTTAAGTGCATCTATATTTGCCCTAAAGTTTATATTAGAGGGAGAAATAAAATGTCCTCGTCCATGTCTTGGCAAAAAATATACTTCTTTATTTTTATAATTTGTCTTTAAAATTTGATCTGAGGGTTTTCCCCATGGAGTATTTATTTCAATTAATTTTCTGTCCTTAAATTCTTCTACATCATAGAGACCGCTTCCACCAATAATTGCTAATTTATTTGTTGTCATAATTAAAAAATATATTTATTTATACTTTTATAATTTACTATTATGAATTTAAAAGATTTTATTAGATCTATTCCAAATTACCCCAAAAAAGGTATTTTATTTAGAGACATTACTACTCTAATTAAAGATGAAAATGCATTCGCTGAAACAATCAACCAAATAGTTGAAAGATCAAAGAAATATAATTTTACAAAAATTGCTGGAATAGAGTCTAGGGGATTTGTATTTGCATCTGCACTTTCTTATATTTTAAAAAAACCTTTTATTATGCTAAGAAAAAAAAATAAACTACCTGCTGATGTTCACTCAGTAGATTTTGAGCTTGAATACGGAACAGCTACTATTGAAGTTCATAAAGACTCATTAAACGAGGATGATAGTGTATTGATAATTGATGATTTAATTGCAACTGGAGGAACTGCAGAAGCAGCAGCAAAACTTGTAGAAATTTCAAATGCTAAAGTGACTGCTTTTATATTTGTTATAAATTTATTTGATTTAGGCGGCGCAAATAAATTAATTAAAAATAACTACAAAGTTGATAATTTGATTGATTTTCCAGGGCATTAATTGGTAGCGGGAAGTGGGATCGAACCACTGACCTCAGGCTTATGAGTCCTGCGCTCTAACCAACTGAGCTACCCCGCCAAGTAATTCTCGTTGATTTATAATAGTTTTATTTTTTTGTGCAATCAAGTATTTGTCTTGTTTTCCTTCTTACTGTGTCAGGAGTGTGTCAGGTATTTATGTATTTTTAGTGTGTCAGGTATTTATGTATTTTTAGTGTGTAAGGATTTATAGTAACGTTTAGAGATTATGAAAAAACTTTTAGGGATCGTGGTTCTTGGTTTGCTGTTGAGTGGAAACTCTAACGCTTGTGAAAAAGAGGATTTCATAAAATATGTATCAGCAGGTAAAAACAAATGTATAGCAATTTTAAATTTAGGAAAGATTGAAAAGGGTAAAAAAAACCTAATAGTATTTCTTCATGGTGATGGTAGTCCTAATTCTCCAAGACCAGGAATACCCAAAAAAAGTCAAATTAGATTTGCAAAAGAATTAATAAACGATAATAACAATGTTCTTCTTTTTGCAAGACCTGGTTACTTTATTAGAGAAAGAGGTAGTAGTGAAGAGGATAGATATTCATCAGGACCTCGTAACGCTATAAAGAGTACAGTAGTAAATTATGATTGGAAAAATTTTCAAATACTAGCACCTGCATTACAAAATCTTAAAAAATATTATAAACCAAAAAAACTAATTTTAATTGGACATTCTGGAGGAGCTTATCAGGGAGGTACTATTCATGGAAAAGTACCAGGATTAGTTGATATAAATATTTTGATCTCTTGCCCGTGTGACTGGGAAATTAGAAAAAAACTAAGCAACGGTAAAAAATGGGAAACCAAATCTCAATTGAAAGAATTAAAAAAAAACTCACCAAGTTTCAATTATAAAGATATAGATTTAAAATCTCTCAATATATTAATTGTTGGAAAAGATGATAAAAATACAGCTCCAGGAGTTTCAAAATATTATTATGATTTACTTAAAAAGAAAAAACTACAAGTTAAGTTGCATATTATTGATGGAGGCCACGGATTAAGGTCTATGCCAACAATTGGATCTATAATTAAAGAATATATAAACTAATGAAAAAATTTTTAGGGATCGTGGTTCTGGGTTTGTTGTGGATTATTCCAGTATCAGCTGATGAAAGATTTATTCCATTAGAATTATTTACTGGTGGAGAAATAAGGAATGATAAAGAAATTAAATATACACTAGCAGATAAAATTTTTGGTGAGAAGCGAAGAAAAAAAATTATAGGACCTGAGGATTGGAAAAACCCACAAACTGGAGAAACTATAAAAGTTTATAAAAGAACAAGAAAAGGTCAAAGTGGATTAAAAACACAGTTATTTACTGTTACTAATGATGGGCAGTGTATAGGAAGAGTTTGGGATAGTAGACGAGGAGGAAAAGTAATAAAAAATGGATGTAAATTTCCTCTAGGAGTTTGGAAAGAAGGTGAGACTAGATCGTTTGAAGGTTCTTCTGGCGGCAAGCCAAGAAAAATAGAATTAACAATTTTAAAATTAGGAAAAAAGCAGAAAGACAAGGTAAAATTTAATTGGAAACTTTATGATGGCAGTGGAAAATTAATGGATGACAATGATTATACTTTTTCCCCTGGAAGAGCTATGACTAAGCTAAATGATAAAAGATTATAACAACCAAAACGTTAGTATTATAGTCTAACTATAAGTACCTAATTTCAAATCTGTTAAGGTGCCCTAAACGTTAATTTTAAAATAAAAAAACTTTTAGGCATCTTGGTTCTGGGTTTGTTAAAAGATATTCTGTTTCCCCTTGTCACCTTTTTATTCCTCCTAGTTGTGCCAAGAGTGTGACAAGAAAAGATAAGATGTGAATTAACGTATAAAGAACATGGATAATGACTCAAGACCTCAGGCTTATGAGTCCTGCGCTCTAACCAACTGAGCTACCCCGCCATAATATGACAAGTCTTATAATATAAATTTTTATTGTTTCAATATACTATTAACCAAGATTTATGGTCTAAATAATTAAATAAAAGGCAATCGAACATATTAAACCAACCAACAGAATTGAAAATATTAAATTTTTTTTAAAAGTTTTTTCTTTATCCAATCTAACTCTGTTAAGCAAAATATTAACGTCGGTTGTTTTAATATGATTATTCGATAAATTTTCAGCTAAATTTTTGTTCGTGCTTAAATTTTTATAATTACTTGACATTTATAAGTATTAATTAAATCATTAAAGGTTAAATAAAACAATTAATATTTATTAAATTAATATTATATGTTTTTAAAATTACTCTGTTTTAGTGGTTTTTGTATTATTTGTGCTTGATACTTTTGTTTCTCAACTTCTATAAAAATATCATTTCCTAATAATTCTTCAGTTGTATAGATATTGTTTATATATCCATATGCTAAATTCTTCTTAAAATTAAATGAGTAGTTACCAGAAGTTGTTCTACCAATTATTTTATCTTTAAAATAAATAGGTTCATCGTAAAGCAACAATGGTGAACCTGGTTTGTTATCTTTAAGAGTGAGCATAATAAATTTTCGATCAATTTTTTTACCTTTAATAACCTGAAGTGCCTTCTTACCAATAAAATCAATTTCTTTGTTATTACTTATAGTAAATGTCAGACCTGACTGAAATTGATTTTCTTCTGGAGAAATATCATGACCCCAATGCAAAAAACCACTTTCCATTCTCATGATATCTAAAGCATGCATTCCACAATTGGAAAGATTAAATTTCTTTCCTTTTTCAATAATTAGTTCGTAGATTTTTTTAGCTTCCGTTATTTTTACATACAACTCGTAACCTAGCTCTCCAACGTATGATAATCTTTGTGTCCAAATTTTTATATTATCAATTTGAATATTTTTAGCATAACCAAATTTAAAATTTTTATTTGTAAAATCTTCATTACTTATTTCTTGCATTAAATTTCTACTTTTTGGGCCAAAAATACCAAAAACACAATAATCGTCAGTTACATCTTTAAGATCTATTTTATCTGACAAATGTTTTTTAATATGAAATTTATCTCTTTCTCTTGTGGCTGCTGAACTAATAATTCTAAAATAATTATGATCAACACAAACTACTGTCAAATCAGTTTCAATACCGCCATCTTCATTTAACATATGAGTATAGGTACACTTTCCAACTTCATTCTTAATATTTGCTGTGCAAATTTTTTGTAAATTTTCATGAGCTTGATCTGATTTAATTTCGAATTTAGAAAATGGTGTCAGATCGAATAAGCCAACATTGTTTATAGTATTGCTTGTTTCATATTCAACAGCTGGATACCAATTTTGATAGTTATAAGAGTATTGATACTCAGTTTTTTCACCATCAAGAGCAAACCACATAGGTCTTTCATATCCAGCTGACTCCCCAAAACAAGCACCAAAACTTTTTAATAAATCATGATGAGGTAAAATTTTAACATTTCTGGATGTTTTGTGTTGTTTGTAAGGCCAGTGCATTCCATATAGATCCCCTAAAGACTCTGTAATTCTGTCTTTGATAAAGTCTACATCTGAATGAAATTTCTGAAATCTTTTTATATCGTAATTAAAAATATCTTCATTGATATGGCCATTCATTATCCATTCAGCAGTTACTTTTCCAACCCCTCCTCCACTTCCAATTCCAATACTATTTAAACCGCAACTTACAAATAAATTTTTTACTTCAGGAACTTCTCCTAACAAAGAATTAGTATCAGGAGTAAAAGACTCTGGACCTGAAAAAAATTTTCTAATACCTGTCTTTTCTAATATAGGAAATCTTTCTATTGATTTTTCTAAATAAGTTTCAAAATGTTCAAAATTTTCAGGAAACTCTCCAAAAGAAAAATCTTCAGGTACTTTGTTAGTTTTGTTAAATGCAGGTATGGATTTGCCTTCAAATATTCCAATTAGTAATTTTCCAGCATCTTCTTTGAAATAAACACTACTATCAAAATCTCTTATTACAGGTAGAGTTGGTGAAAGCTTTTCTATTGGCTCAGTAATTACATAAAAATGTTCTGCGGGATAAAGAGGAATGCTTACTCCAATCTTTTCACCAATTTGTCTAGACCACATTCCTGTTGCTAAAACCACATACTCACACTCTATATCTTTACCATTAACTCTAACCCCATTAACTCTTCTGTTTTTAATCAATATAGTTTCGACTGGGGATTGTTCATATATTTTTGCTCCGCCATTTTTTGCTGCTTTTGCAAGCATATATGTTACCCCACTTGGATCGGCAGACCCATCTCCTGGGATTAAAATGCCTCCTTTTAAGTCCTCTGTGTTCATCATTGGGTATTTTTTTTTAATCTCTTCTTTATTAAGTATCCTTAAATCAACATCATAAAGTTGAGCGGTTGTTGCTTGTCTTTTAAGTTCTTGCCAACGACTATCAGTTTGTGCAATTGAAAGTGCACCGTTAAGTCTTAGTCCTGCTGAGTGATCAACTTCTTTTTCTAAGTTTTTATATAAATCTAAAGTGTATTTTCTAATTTTAGTTACAGAGGCTGATGGACCTAATTGACTTACTAATCCTGCTGCATGCCATGTTGTTCCTGATGTTAGTTGGTCTCTTTCTAATAAAACAACGTCTTTCCAACCAAACTTTGTTAAGTGATAAGCAACAGAGCAGCCAATCACTCCACCACCTATTACAACAACTTTTGTGCTTGAAGGATATTTTTTATCCATCACTAATTTTTGATAGCTTCTCCAGGCTCTACAAAACTATGACCAAATACATCGGCAACAGCTTTATAGGTTACGTGACCTTTGTGAACATTTAGTCCCGCTAAAAAATGTTTGTCTTCACCTAAGGCTCTTTGATAACCTTTATTTGCGAGTTTTACTAAAAATGGAAGTGTAGCATTATTTAAGGCCAATGTTGATGTTCTTGGTACACCACCTGGCATATTTGCTACACAATAATGTACAACATCATCAACTATATAAGTTGGATCTCCATGAGTAGTTGGTTTGCTTGTTTCGACGCATCCACCCTGATCTATCGCAACATCAACAATTACAGATCCTCGTTTCATGAATTTTAACATTTCTTTAGTTACTAATTTTGGTGCCTCAGCCCCTGGAATTAAAACACCCCCAACTAAAAGATCGGCCTCAGATAATAATTTAGTTAAATCAATTTTATCACTCCGTTCTGGAATAATTTTATCACCAAACATTTCTGTTAGTTGTTTCAATCTTTTCTCTGATTTATCAACAATATGAACTTTTGCCTGCATTCCAGTTGCAATAACTGCTGCATTTTCTCCAACCACACCTCCACCTAAAATAACAACAGTTGCACCAGTCACACCAGGTGCTCCTCCTAATAAAAGACCTCTTCCATTTTGATTTTTCTCAAGACAATGTGCCCCAGCTTGCACAGACATACGCCCCGCAACCGCACTCATAGGAGCAAGTAAGGGTAATCTTCCGTTATTATCGGTCACAGTTTCATAAGCGATATTTATACTTTTTGACTTAATCAACCCTTCAGTTAATTCTTTGGCTGCTGCTAGATGTAAATAAGTATAAACAATTTGATTTTCTCTAATCATTTCTACCTCTGATTTTTGTGGCTCTTTAACTTTAACAATTATTTGAGCATCATTAAAAATATCTACAGCATCATTAGTAATTTTTGCACCAGCTTTTATGTATTGTTCATTTTCAAAACCAGCTTCAAAACCCCCATTATTTTCAACAATAACTTCGTGACCTTCAGAAACTAAAGTTTTTACGCTTTCAGGAGTTAGACCAATTCTGTTCTCTTGAGGTTTTATCTCTTTAGGCACGCCTATCTTCATAAGCTTTCTTTTATAACTTAAAATTAACTAATTTTTTTGGTTTTTTTGATAATTAGTTATACCAGTTCTTAGTTTGTCGATAATTTCATCTATATGTTTTTCTTCACAAATAAATTGTGGAGCTATAATTAAACAATCTCCAGTAGCTTTGAAATTAACTCCTGCTTCATAACAAGCTTTGAAAGTTTCATACCCTGCTTTACCTGGCTTAGTTTTCAATTTCATATCAATTCCACCCATCATTCCATATCCTCTAATATTATCTACAGCTTCCAAGTCTTGAAGTGAAAATAAACCTTTTTGGAAATAAGGAGCTAAGTTTTTTGCTCTTTCAAATATATCTTCTTTTTCAAAAATATCTTGAACTGCTAAAGCTGCAGCTACAGCAACTGGTATTCCTGAGTAAGTATAACCATGAAATAATTCTACCGAACCCATTGGAGAAGCGTCCATCACTGCATCATAAATTTCATCTTTACATGCAACAACGCCCATGGGCACAACACCATTGGTTGTTGCTTTAGCCATTGTCATGATATCTGGTGTAACCCCAAACTCCTGACTAGCAAATACAGATCCTGTTCTGCCCCATCCCGTTATCACTTCATCAAAAATTAAAAGTATTCCATGTTTATCACACGTATCTCTTAACTTTTGTAAATAACCTTTTGGTGGCACTAAAGTTCCAGTTGAACCAGCAATCGGTTCAACGATACATGCTGCAATATTCTCAGGTCCAAAGTTGGTTGCTATTCTTTCTAAGTCGTCTGCCAAATCTGCACCAGTTTCTGGTTGACCACTTACAAATTTATGTTCTGGTAAGTGCGTGTGTCTCATGTGTTGAACACCAGGCATTAGAATACTTGCAAAAGTTTTAACATTATTGATCATTCCTCCAACAGAAACACAACCAATATTCATTCCATGATATCCACGTTCACGACCTACAAATCTAAATCTATGAGCATTACCTTTTGCTCTATGATATGCGACTGCAATTTTAATCGCTGTCTCCACTGCAGTTGATCCACAAATAGTGTAAAACATTTTATTTAAATCCGCCGGTGTATGTTTTGAAATTCTTGTAGCTAATTCAAATGACCCACCAAAACCTTGTTGAAAAGGTTGGGCGTAATCTAAAGTTTCTAATTGTTTGGTTACAGCTTCAGTAATTTCTTTTCTTCCATGACCTAAAGGATTACAAAATAATCCAGAACTTGCATCTATTTGAGTTTTGCCGTGATGAGTTTTTAAATAAACTCCTTTGGCTTCGGTAATTAATCTTGGATTAGCCTTAAAATCTTTATTAGATGTAAATGGCATCCAATGTTCATTTAAAGAATTTGGTACTGAAGTTCTGTTTTCTGAGCTCATAATTTTTAATATTTAGTTATAACAAAATATGTAGACTATAATGTTTTGTTTACTAGATATATTTTGACCTACATTGGACAAAATTAACATACAACTTTTAATTGAACAATTGATTTATTTGCACACCAGCTTTTCGTCATAAAGTGTTTTACTTCTATCTAAAATTGAATTTAAATATGTCCAATTTAATTAATTAAACATAGGGGAATAAATGAAAAAATTATTAACTTTTATTCTAGGATCTATACTTGCTCTTAACCTTTCAATTTCAGTTGCTAATTCAGCTGCAAAAGAGTTAAGAGTAGCATATTTCCTTGAATGGCCAAGTCCAAATTTAGAGGACATGATGAAGAAAAATTACTCAAAAGCTTTGGGTATTCCAGTAAAATGGACGAGCTTCAATACTGGTGTAGAAATGACAGAAGCCATGTTAGCAGGAGATATTGATATTTCTTACTCACAAGGGTTAGTACCATTTATCAATGCTGTAAAATCCAATGCGCCTATAAAACTAATTGATGTTGCAATGGAATATGGAATGGGTGGAACTACATGTGTTACATCAAACGCTTCTGGAATTACAAAAGCAAACGCTTCTGAACTAGAAGGTAAAAAAGTTGCAGTACCTTTAGGTACTATGGCTGATTATGTTTTTACTGCAAGTATGGAAATTGTTGGTGCTGATCCAAGTAAAATGACTGTTGTTGATATGGTTCCGGAAGATGGAGCTGCGGCTTTAGTAAGTGGTGATGTTGCAATGGCATGTTTATTTGGTGGTAATTCAATTGCAGCGGCTACAGAAGTTGGTTCTAGGTTAATTTCAGTTGATGAAGCTAAAGCTGGAGGTATTATGGGTATAGATATTACTTCTGTGACTAATAAGTTTATGAATGAAAATCCTGGTATGGTAAGAACTTTTGTTGAAGTTACTCATGAAGCCAATGAAAGATATAATTCTGGTAAAAGTGATATGAAGTCTATGTCTAAAGCATCTGCAATGGACGTAGGAAAGATGAAAGGTACTTTAGATGGATTTAAATTCTTAACTCCAGAAGAGACAAAAAAATCTATGACTAATGGTAATCTAAGTGGTTTCTTAAATGGAATGGGAACTCCAGAAGGAAACGTAGATACAAGTTTCTTACCTTTATAATTTTAAAGGTTTATAACTTTTTAAGTAGGCACTGATTTAATAAATTAGTGCCTATTTTTTTTAAAATACTTCTAATAAAAGGGTGTTATGAGTGATCTTGTTTCTCAAAATCTAAATATGATTTTTAAAACTCCAAAAGGGGAAACAGTTCATGCATTAAAAGATGTAAGTTTTACCTTAAAAAAAGGAGAGCTTCTTACTGTTCTTGGCCCATCCGGTTGTGGAAAGACAACTTTACTAAACATTACTGCTGGATTTTTAAGACCTACTTCTGGAAAAATTACTTTAAATAATAATGAAATAGATGGACCTGGTGTTCAAAGAGGAATGGTATTTCAACAGGGAGCATTATTTGAATGGTTAACTGTCGCTGAAAATGTGAACTTCGGTCTTAGGATGAAAAAAGAAGACTCTGGAGTGACAGCAAAAAAAGTTGAAGAATGGTTAGATATAGTTGGTTTAAAAGGATTTGGGAACACTCCTACTTACCAATTATCGGGTGGTATGCAGCAGAGAGTGGCGCTTGCAAGGTGTTTAATAAATGACCCTGAACTAATTTTAATGGATGAGCCGTTAGGTGCATTAGATGCGTTAACTAGAGAGAAAATGCAGTCTTTAGTTTTAAAAATTTGGAAAGAAACTGGAAAAACTATCATTCTAATTACTCACTCTGTAGAGGAAGCTCTCTTACTTGGAGAACGATTATATGTAATGGCACCTAGACCAGGAAGAATACATAGAGAATACAATCTTCCTTTTGCAGAAATGGGTCTTAAACAAGATTTGAGAGAAATAAAAAAAAATAAAGAATTTTCATCTACTAGAGAAGAAATTTTATCCATGATCTGGAACATGGAAGAAGAAATAATGGGTAAAGAAAATTAATGTTAACCCAATTTGTAACAATACTAATTATAGTATCTATTATTGGGTGTATACTTTATGGAAGAAAATTAATCAGAACTGAGAAAGTTGATGCTGTTTTTGGGAATCCTGAAAGAGCTAAAGGTGGAACGCACTGGGTAATCGTTGGGAGTAGTGCAATTCTAATGCTTTGGCTTTATTATTCATGGGACATAGCAAAAGGTTTTTATCCAAAATCCGCAAATGAATTATGTCAAGTTGCTAAAATAAATGAATCATTATTAGGATTAAAATATCAGTTCCCTATAGAAGAAAGAGAATTCAAAAGCACATCCATTATTAAAATTGAAAATAAAAATCTTATAAAGATTTCAAATGAAATAAAAGAATCTCCAGATCTAAATGATCAACAAAAAACAATCCTTGTAAGTTATATTGATAGAACCTCTAAATTAATTCCATTCTTAACTAGTGAAGAATTAATAGAAATGGATACCAAAATTAAAATTCAAGAAATGACTGAGCAAATAAAGCAGCTTAGTAATAATTTTCAAAAGGAAAATTATCCTTTTGAGACAGATGCTCAAAAAATAGAAAGACAAAAACTTATTGATGAACAAGGTGGTTGGGGGATTATCACAATAGACTCTGGAAGTGGCTCTATTGAAAATACAATTGAAATACCAACAGCACCGCAAACTAAAAAAGGTTTAAAGTTTCATGCAGCGGCAAAAGAATTAAGTTTAATAAATGACAAGTTTTTTAAATTAAGAAATCATAATCCATTATTCAAAAGTGCAATAAAACAATTAAAAGATGATATTAAAGTTTATAGGAAAGGTTTAGATGATAGTGAGGTGATATCATCTGACTATGCAAAAAATATTGTTAAAATTGCAAGACGTATTGAATTTGCAAGTATTTATCCTCCTAATGCATTAAATGAAATGCAAGCAGCCATCATAGAATTTGATGGTTTACAAAATAAAGAACAAGGTGGATTAAGACTAATTGATATCCTTTTATTTCCTTCAGGAACAATTGTAGCTAGTGGAGCAACTTGTTCTGAACAAGGTTCAGGAAGATGGTTGCCGAAACCATCTGATACTTTTAATAAGTTTGTGTTGCTGTCAAAACCAAGTGTTGGTTATAAAAATGTTCCTCTATTATGGATTGATATGGTTGATGTAAGTAAAATGATAGGATTTATTTTACCAGATTGGATAGCTGATATCTTACCAGGGGAATATCCAGTTCATACAAAAGATGGAATAGTTAAAGAGAATTTTAAAAGTAATGTCTTAAAAGTTGTAAGTGGTGACTTTAAATTATTTAAAGTTCCTGTTCCATACGGACATATCTGGGACTCTTTTATGAGAGTATTTTTAGGATTAGTGTTTGGAATTATTATTGGTGTTCCATTAGGATTATTTATGGGTCTAAATAGATTTGCAAGAGGTTTCTTTGATCCATTAATAGAATTATATAGACCGGTTCCTCCACTTGCTTGGGCACCTTTGATTATTTCTGTACTTGGGATTGATAACTCTGGAAAAGTATTTTTATTATTTATGGTTTCCCTATCCATTATGATCATTTCAGCAAGAGCTGGTGCTTCGGGAACTCAGCTTTCAAAAATTCATGCTGCTCACTCATTAGGAGCTTCAAAAAAACAAATTTTAAGACATGTAATTTTTCCAAATTCACTCCCAGAAATTTTAACTGGAATTAGAGTTGCAGTTGGAATGTGTTGGGGAACGTTAGTTGCAGCAGAATTTTTAGCAGGTACTACCGGTATTGGTTTTGTTGAAAACGTTGCAAAAAAATATTTTCAATGGGAGGTTATTTGGATAACGATAATTATTATGGGTCTTCTCGGATTGTTATTTGATATTACTTTAAGAAAAATTATAGACAAAACTATCCCTTGGCGTGGAAAAGGTTAAAGTGAAAACTTCAATCTTAAAAAAAAAAGTCATAAAAATATTTCAAAAATTTGGGCTAAGTAAAGATCATGCAACAATCTCAGCAAATGCATTAATCAATGCTGAACTGGTTGGTGCCTATGGACATGGATTATCAAGACTTAAAATGTATTGCGATAGAATTTCAAAGAAAGTAATTAATCCTAAACCAAAAATTAAAATAAAAAAAATTTCTCAATCTGTGTCGCATATAGATGCAAATAATAGTATAGGTTTTGTAGCAGCTTATCTTGGCATAAAGACTGCAATTAAACATGCGCAAAAAACTGGTATTGGAATGGTTGCAATCAAAGGAAGTGGGCACTATGGATTATCAGGCTATTACGCAGAGCATGCAGTTAAAAAAAATTTGATCACTATGATTTATACTAATGCTCCACCTGCAGTTGCACCACATGGTGCATTAAAAAGTTTATTTGGAACAAATCCCATATGTTTTGGAACTCCGACGGGCACTAAAATTCCTTTTATATTAGATACTTCAATTTCTATGATTAATAGGGGAAAAATAAGAGTTGCTGCAAGAAATAATCAAAAAATTCCTGAAGGTGTTGCACTGGATAAGTTTGGTAAACCAACTAATGACGCCAAGAAAGCATTAGAAGGTGTTCAGCTTCCAATTGCAGGATTTAGAGGATCAGGTCTTGCATGGATGGTAGATATTTTAAGTGGTGTACTTACAGGTGGCAATCATGCGGGGAGAGTTAAAGATCCATTTGATGATTTTTCTGGTCCACAAAATATTGGGCATTTATTTATAACATTTAAAGCTAATTTATTTCAAAAAAACTACTACAAAAGAATTAAAGACAATATTCAAACAATTAAGAAACTTCCAAAAATTAAAGGTGTAAGAGAAATAATGTATCCAGGTCAAAATAAGTTTTATAGATATAAAAAAAATATAAAAAGAAAAATTTCTATTCCAGATATTATTAAAAAGGACTTGGAAACTTTAATAAGTTAACACTGTCAAAGCACCTAGAGATACTACTACTGTAGATAAAATAATTGTTCTCTTAACTCTGTCTTTTCTTTTTTGAACAATTAATCTTTGTTTAAGAACATCCACGTTTACTCTAGGAGGAGATTTTAAATCTCGAGTGGGGTCATTAAAAACGTTAGATGTTCTATTTAAACCTTCATTATTCATTGATTAATTAAACCACGTTACTATCAGATTTGATATATAAAGAGAGTCCAATTTGGGTTAATATTAATTATAACTACTTTACTTACCGATTGAAATTAAGGTCAAGTCATCACTTAGATTTTTGTCACCAGAAGCTTTAATAACTTTTTTGGTTATCTCAGAGAGTTGTTTTTTAACATCTAAATTGAAATTTTTTTCAATTATATCTATCGAACCTTCAATGCCAATTTCTTCACCTTGCTCAGTTTCACTTTCTGATAATCCATCTGTAAAAGCATAAAATCTATGCCCATTAAGTTTCATTTTATTTGTACTATATACAGATTTATTTTTTTGAGAAATAACTCCCATTGGTGGAGATTTGCTTTCAAATTTTTGATAATTACCCTTTTCATCTCTGATTACAGCTGGCTGATGTCCACCATTTACCCATCTTATTTCATCTGTATTAATATTATATTCTCCCAGTATACATGTAACAAACATACCACCAGTTTTTGTAAGAAAAAGATCATTATTCATGTGAAACATCATTTCATCTGGATCTACTTTGTCCCTAGACATTATTTCAAATAAAGTTGATGCTTTTGCCATTACCATTCCTGCATGGATTCCTTTGCCTGCTACATCAGCAATTATAAAATAAACACTCTCATTGTGAGGATAAAAACTAAAGAAATCTCCTGAAACTTCTCTTGCAGCGATATTTATACCATGTACAGGATAGTTTTCTAAGTTTCTTTTTGGTAAAAAATTTTCCTGAACTTTTACTGCAAGTTTGACTTCGTTAGAAATTCTTTCTCTCCATTTTTTTTTCTCAGTTTCACTGTTTTCCAATTTATTCATTAATTTATTGTAATAAAGTCCAATAACTCCACCTGAAGTAAAAGGATCTTGTGGACCCCTTATTGTTAAATCTCCGCTATCAGATTGTTTTTCTAAAATTTTAATCAAATCATGTTCAACTGATGTTGCATTGTGTTCTGCAATATTTAATCCAAGCTCTTCATGTAGTGGACTCACTCTTAAAGGATAAAAATTATTTAAAACTTTTAAAATAAAATATGAACCAAAAAAAGCAAAAGCACCAATTGAAATCACTCCTATAAACTGAACTTCAATTTGTTCTAATCTTGAAAGACCAGTCCCTAGTAATTCTAAGTCACTAAATAAACCAACTGCTAGTGTGCCCCATACTCCTGCAGCTAAATGAACTGGAATAGCCCCTACAACATCATCTATTTCAAATTTATTTAAAATCTCATTAACAAAAATTGATATAACAGCTCCAATAATGCCAACAAAAATAGCAGTAACCGATGTCATCGAATTACATCCTGCTGTAATTGCCACTAATCCTGCCAATGGACCTAATATTACGTAATAAGGGTCTGGTTTCTTAAAAAATGCAAATGAAATACCTAGACCAGTTAGTAAACCAAAAGAAGCAGCTAGGAATGTATTAATTAAAATAAGAGGAACTGTTTCATCCATTGCACCATTACTACCTCCATTAAAACCAAACCAACCAAACCATAAAATTAATGTGCCTAAAACTGCTAATGGAAAACTTGAACCAGTAAACTTACCTTTGTTAGCGTCTGAATATTTCCCAATCCTTGGGCCGAGGATTAATACAGCTGCTAAAGCAATCCAGCCCCCAACTGAATGAACAATTGTACTGCCCGCAAAATCAACAAAACCAATATCTGTTAACCATCCTGTAGTTTTAACCTGACCAGTAACTGCTAATAATTGACGTGTTGAATCTATATTATTTAAATAACTAGATGACCATGACCAATGTCCAACAACTGGATAAATTAGACCAGTTGCAATTACAGTTATAATTAAATACCCATTAAATTTCATTCTTTCAGCTACAGCACCTGAAACGATTGTAGCTGCTGTTGCAACAAACATGGCCTGAAACACAAAATAAGTCATATATTCTGCATTTTTTGTTTTAAAGAAAAATAGATCAGTTCCTATTATGCCATTCCAACTAGTTCCAAACATCAGTCCGAACCCAAAAATCCAAAAAACTACGACAGATAAACCAAAATCAGCGGCATTTTTAAGAGCAACATTTATACTGTTTTTGTGTCGTGAAAGGCCAGTTTCCATACACATAAAACCAGCTTGCATGATAAAAACTAAAATAGCACAATCTATAACCCAAAGGGTATCAACAAATGATTTTACTGAGTCCAAGTCTATATTGTCCATATTTTACTTATCTTTTTTTTTCCAGATAAAGTAAAAAATATAAGGAACTAATGCTGGAACGACGCCAAACCAAAACCATTCATCCCATCTAAAACTTTTATCTAAAGCAAAGCTTTTAAGACCATTCCACCAAGTAAGATAACCAATAAATATAATCCAACTTAAACTAATGGTTATAAAAATTTTAGTTTTATTTGAAATATCTATTTTTGGTATTCTGGAAATATAATTTTTAATCTCTTCAAAATTCATGGGAAATTAATTTAACAGTTTTTTCCTTTAGGTGGAGAAAAGCTTCCGCTTGGTAAAAGAGTTAATTCGCAAGATCCCCCAACTTCTTTTGCAATTATTTTATAACTAGATCCGTCTTGATCAATACAAATATTATAACCAAGCTCATCATTAATACTATCCGTGCCACCTAATAAATCTGTTTCAATTGCAGTCGAAGTTGAGTTTGATGCAGGACATGATTTGGTATAATAACTTCCATTGTCTGAATAATATTCAGTTTGTCCTAAAGAAATTTGCTGCATCACATTCTTTGTGGAAGTTTTTTTAGCTGATGCTACATAGCCGTTATAGCTTACAATACCTATAGCAGCTAAAATTCCTATGATTGCAACAACCACCAAAAGCTCGATAAGGGTAAACCCTGAGCTTTTGGAAGTCATAAAATTTCTTTTCAAATTAAAGATTATTCAATCGTAATATCTTTTGTCAGAACATTTCCTGATGTTCCACAATCTGAGTCTTCTGTGAAGCAAGTAGCTACTGTTAAAATTGTGGTGGACTTCGCGTTAAGATTAATATAACCGCCATTTGATGTTGTTGTACCGCTTCTTACAGCCATGTCAGATGTGCTGTATGGATTTTTAAAATCAGCAAAAGGGCCAGTAGATTTCGTAGCAGCTGATATAACGTTTGCTGCATTTCTAGTAGAGCATTTTAATTCTCCGCCCATAGCGTTTTCCTCACCTAAGTTACATTTTTGTAATTCTGCAGCAATATATTTAACAACATTTGAATGACTTGATTTAGCTGACTGTTTTTTGGCACCTGATGTGTAACCCGAGTAAGCAACAACTCCAACAGCTGCAAGAATTCCTATAATTGCTACAACAACTAGTAGCTCAATTAATGTAAAACCTTTATTGTTTATCTTTTTCATAGTTAAAAACCTCTTTATTTTTAATAATTTAAATTTTATATAACTAAATATTATTTGTTAATATAATACAATTAATCATTTTGGGTCAATCACAGATTGTATTTTTATTGATTTTAATGAAAATTTAATAAATAAAGGCAATTGTGAGTTATAAAGTTACTGAAGAAGGCAATATTTCAACTGTCTATCTAGATGGAGAGATAGATATGGATGTTACTGAAAAAGCAAAAGAGGTTATCATGCCTCTAATTGAGGCTAAAAAGGAAGTTCACCTAAATTTGAAAGAAGTTCAGTATATGGACTCCTCCGGTATATCAGTGCTCATTGAAAGTCATCAAAAAGCTACAGAACTTGGAACTAAAGTTATTTTAAAAGAAATTAGTAAATCAGTTCTAAAAGTAATCATGATGGCTAAACTTGAACAAATCCTAAATTTGGATTAATGAGTCAATCACAAATAAATAATTTAGATGAAAAAAGAGACTTTGAAGTTAATTCATCTAATCTAAAACATGTAAGATCTTTTTGTAGAGAAGTTTTTGAAAAATTAAATATCAACCAAGAGCTAAAGGATGAATTGGTTTTAGCTATTGCTGAGGCAGCACAAAATATCGTCAAACATGCTTACAAAAATGAAGAAACTGAAGATAAAATGGAGATCAAAATATCTGTTAGTGATGGATATTTAGAAATAGGTTTTTTTGATAAAGGAAGACCTGTTGAAAAAGATAAAATAAGGCATCGAAAAATTGACGATATTAAACCTGGCGGATTGGGAACTTTTTTTATTCAACAAATTATGGATGCAGTGGTTTTTAAAGAAGGTGAAAAACCATGGATTAATCACCTAATACTCTCGAAAAATTTAAATAGTTAGTTTTTTTTTAAGTAGCAATCTAAATCATTATAATCGTCAAAAAACATCTCCGCTAGTTCGTTGCTACTTGTTATAGAACAATCTAATGGTTCATTAAAACCTTGTGCCACATGTTCACTTACATTTTTGCCTGTTTGATGCTTGATACCTGCATTTACTGTGCCAGATAGTAAAGCTTGATTTACACTCCCTGTAGTAGCAACTGTTACTGCTGGACCAAGAACTGAAACACTCTGGGTGCAACCAGTAAGAAAAATAAAAATAAATAATAATTTTAAATTTTTAGTCACCATTTTAACTTTTATATAAATTATTTTAAATTTAAAGATTTTTGTAACAGTTAGTTCTTACAATGTGTTCATTTTGATTTTTTAACCACCAATAATTGCTCCAACATTAAATATTGGTGAGTACATTGCAATCATCAGTCCACCAATCATTGCTCCCATAAACACAATCATAATTGGTTCAATTAAACTGGACATATTGTCTACTGCTGTATCAAACTCCTCCTCATAATAATTTGATACTGAGGTAAACATTTCATCTAAATTTCCTGTTTGTTCCCCAACCGAAATTAACTGACTAAAAGTTGGTGGAAAAATAGGTTCTTTTAAAAATAATTTTGTGAGTGTGTCTCCTGAAAAAACACCTTTTTTCACATTTTCTAAAGCAAGTGTAACTACATCGTTATTACTAACTGATTTTGCAATTTCAATACTTTCAAGTAAGTTTACTCCAGCAGAGCTAAGATTACCCATAATCAAGGAAATTCTAGCTATCAAAGATTTTAAAATCATATCTCCGAACACGGGCATTTTTAAAACTCTTTGATGCCACTTATATCGAATAGCTGGGATTTTAGTTGTGGTATATTTAAATACTAAAAACAATATAACCGACACAATTCCTAGTGTTAGACCTCCTGATCCTCTCATAAAGTTACTTGCTGTCATAATGACAGCTGTTGGCGTTGGAAGTGCTACACCCATACCTTCGTACATCTCTGCAAAAACAGGGACAACTTTAACTAACATGAAAACCATTACAGTTATTGCAACAGTAAACATCACCACAGGATAGGTTAAAGCGCTTTTAATTTTCTTTTTAACTTTTTCTCTTTTTTCCAAAGATTCAACTAATTTCATTAAGAATACATCGAGTTTTCCACTAGCCTCTCCTGCCTTAATAAGATTAATATAAATATTGTCGAATACTTTTGGATATTTTTCAAAACATTTGGAAAGCGTAATTCCACCTTCCAAACTTTTTCTGATATCCTCAATAATTTCTTTCATCGTTGGATGTTCAATTTGATCCCTTAACATACTAAGCACATTAAGAATTGGCAGACCTGCCTTCACCATTGTGGCAAATTGTTTTGAAAAAATTACAACATCTTGTGGTTTTACTGCTTTCTTTCCAAAAGAAAAACCACCACCTTTTTTCTTTTCTTTGGTCGCTTTCTTCTTTGTTTTTATTAAGTTGGTAATAATTATTTTTTGTTCTTTTAGTTTAAAGGATGCCTCTTCTTGATTTAATGCATCAATAGATCCTTCAACATATTTTCCTGCTGAAATCCCTTTATATGAAAAAGTTTCTGAAGACATTTAGATCACTCTCCAGATAAAACACGATCGAATTCTCTGAAATTTAAATCTCCAGTTAAAATCATTTCTCGACCCATGTCTTGCATTGTTCTAAAACCTTCTCTAGTGGCTATCTCTTTTAGCTCTGGTGTTGTTGCTTGTCTTAAAATTGCTTCTTTAATTGGTTTTGTAACATTTAAAATTTCATAAATACCCATTCTTCCTTTGTAGCCAGTATCTTTACATTTCGGGCAACCTTTGCCTTTTTGAACTTTGGCTCTTGATGCTTGCTCAACTGTAAATCCAAAATCAGCTAAAGCTTTAGGGGTAATATCATCATCAGGGACTCTACATTCGGTACAAGTTTTTCTAGCAAGTCTTTGTGCTAATACTAGTGTTACCGCAGCACTAATTAAATAATCTGGTGTTCCCATATTTTGTAGTCTTGTAATTGTGCTTGGCGCATCATTAGTGTGCAAAGTACTGAATACTAAGTGACCAGTTAAAGCAGCCTTCAAACCTATGTCCACAGTCTCTTTATCCCTCATCTCTCCTACAAGAATAATTTCTGGGTCTTGTCGCAAAAAAGATCTTAAAGCAGTTGAAAAGTTAAAACCAATATCGTCTTTAATTTGAACTTGACCTACACCATCTAATTCATATTCAACAGGATCTTCCGCGGTTAAAATGTTTAGATGAGGTTTTGATACTTCTTTTAAAATACTGTAAAGCGTTGTTGTTTTTCCAGACCCTGTAGGTCCTGTTACCAATACTAATCCTTGAGTACCATGTATTGCTTTTCTTAAATTATTTAAATCTGTTTCTTCAAAATTTAATTGTTCCAGACTAATATCACCTGCATCTTTATTTAATACCCGCATTACAATTCTTTCATTGTTGGCTGTAGGTAGTATTGAAAGACGTAAATCTACTACTTTGCCATCTATTTTAAATGGAATTGCTCCATCTTGTGGGAGTCTTCTTTCTGCAATGTCAAGTTTTCCCATGATTTTAAAACGAGTAACTACCGCACCATAGTTAGAATGCAAAAATTTAGAAAACTGTTCTTGCTCTTGTAAGATACCATCTAATCGATATCTCACTCTTGAGGTAAATCTATATGGCTCAATATGAATATCAGATACACCTGTTTTAATTGCTTCTGCAACGACAGCTGTTGAAAATTTAATTACCTCAGACTCATTTTCTAAAGCCTCAATATCTTCATCAGGTTTTTCGTCTAAAATTTCTGTATTTTCATCGATATCGTAATCAAAAGTCTTAACTTTTTCCATATTTTTCTTTTGAATGCTCTCATATGTTTCCT
Organism: uncultured Pelagibacteraceae bacterium; assembly: GCA_902617825.1. Taxonomy (GTDB): domain Bacteria; phylum Pseudomonadota; class Alphaproteobacteria; order Pelagibacterales; family Pelagibacteraceae; genus Pelagibacter. The sequence goes on from CACMYE010000001.1 coordinate 62,760, forward strand.
CACCCTCTGCATGAAGTTTTTTTATAAAATTTGAAATATCTGAAATTTTAGCTGCATGTAATTCGATATCCATCTTAGTGATAGTTCTTAAATTTCTCATCAAACTTAATTTTGAGCTATCCGGGATTGCTATATGCAAAATTTTACCTTCTACCTTGAATGGTGCAATAAAGTTCATATGAATATAATTTGATGGCAGAACTGACTTAATATCATCTGCAATTGGAGTGGAAGATAAATCAATTACATCTAATGATTGCTCTTTGACCAATAAATCTAAAATTTTATCTTCGTCTGTTAAATTAAGTTCAAAAACTGCGTCTAGTTGAGATTTTTGTGTTTCGCTTGAAACTTTTTTTATGTTTGCTAAATCTTTTCCTGATATTATATCTTGATCAATCAAGATATTAATAAGGTTTATTTCTGACTCTCTACTTATATTAATCATTACAAAACTCTTGGTGCAATAAACACCAATAATTCATCTAGATTATCAGAATTAGACTTACCTTTAAAGATATTACCTATCACAGGCATATTTCCTAAACCTGGTAATTGATTTTTACTATTTGATTGTACATTTTTCTTAATTCCACCAATTACTACTATATCTCCATCGGCTACCAATAATTTTGTAACAATTTCCATTTTATTAATTGGTGGCTCATCTGATGCAGCAGCTCTATTTGGAGTGTCGTTGTTTACTTTAATAGTCAATAAAACATTCCCGTCACCAATAATGCTAGGAGTGACCTCTAACTTTAAAGCTGCCTCTTTAAATGATGTTGATGTAGTTCCATCCGATGTTGTTTGATATGGAATTTCCTCACCTTGAGTTACTGTAGCTAACTGATTATCTAATGTAAAAACTTTCGGATTTGAGATAGTTTTGGCCATACCCATACTTTCTAGAGCTGTTATTTCAACTTTTAATACTCCAGTAGTGGTTTTTTTTAATAATCCAATACCACTTGTTGCACCAGTTGCAGGAAAATTTGATATACTATCTGTAGCTGATCCTAAACCAACTGTATCGGATAAAACAGTTCCATCTGCACTTCCACTACTAGTCCCAGCTACACCACCAATAATTCTGTTATTTTTAGAGTAATATCCCCCAAGTCTTGATCCCAATGCTCTTTCAAAATCAGAATTTGCCTCAACTATAAATGCTTCAATTAAAACTTGCTTAGTTCTAATATCAATTTCTTTAATAACTTTATCAACTACATCTAAATCTTTTTCTTTTCCTCTCACAATTATTGATCTTGTCGTTAACTCTTCTGTAATTTGAATTGGGGTGAAAGAACTATCGCCTGATTGTGAAGTAAATAATTCTTCAAGAGTGGATTTTGCTTGGGCTGGTGAAATATAATATAATCTAAATATTTCTGAGAATATCGGCTCAACACTATCTTCTAGTTCAACTTTTTTCTTAACTGCTTGTGCTCTTTCTGATTTATAAGTTTCTTGAGAGGTTAAAGTTTCTGGAGAATGAACTCGAATTAAATTACTCGCAACATCTACATCCGATGCATAATTTTTCATATCTAATAAAGCTTGGAAAGCTTTATCCCAAGGTACATCAACTAACTCAGCTGAAATTACACCAGCAACTTCGTCACCAACTAATACATTAATTTCTCCAATTTTACCCATCAACTGCATTGTCTCTTTGAAATCTAAATTCTTAAATTTCAAAGTAACTCTTTGTTTAAGAAGAGGAAAATTATCTGAGATAATTAAATAATTTCTTTGAGCTTCTGACGATATTTTTTTTCTTTTACCTAATTTTCTAGTATCCCCCTCAACTGGTTTAGGACCCATATCTAAAGTTTTTGCAATTTCAGACTTTCCAGACTTAGTAATATCATTACTCTTTATTAATGGAGTATTGTGTTTGAAAGGTTTATTATATTTTTTTGCAAACTGTGAATTAGCACAACCACTCAGAATAAAACCTAAGATTACAATTACTGATAAATTAAATAAATTCTTAATATTCATCAGCCTCTCTTATTTGATTATTAAAATCGATAATTAAAAATTTACCATCTTCTTTTTTAAAGATAGCCTCTGTCAGTCTTAAATCTATAAATTTATTTTTACCTAAATATTGTCCCAATGTTAGAGTGATTGCCTCACCCGCTGAACTTACTACTGAAATATAACTATGGTCTTTGCCTGAAATCAATCCAGCAAGTTTAAAATTATATAAACTCATTTCATCTTCTTCTTCACCATCAGGGATGCTTGCCAAAGAATTCGTACCTTCATTTCCAGCAAAAGGATCGTTCAATGGAACTTCATCTTCATCAGCTAGTCCTTGTGTAATTTCTTTTACTTGTTCTATGAGTTCTTCTTTTTTCACGTGATTATCTGCCAATGATATGTTGGCAATCATCATCATTATAACCAATAAAATTCTAAAAAAATTCATTTGGTAATCCTACAATTGTTAATTCTCCAGATGCAATTATCGCCCCAGTTGAATCATTTTGTACTACACTTATAGTCTCTTTGTCAAAATTAAGCATTTTCTTTTGCTTAGATACTGCTCTTTTAAACTTAATGTAGCCCAGAAACTTTCCTTTTATCTCATAATCTACAGGTATTTTGTAATAAGAGACCATGTCAGCAGTAATGTTTTCTGCAGATTGATTAGCAATACCATCTTTCATAACAGGAATTGGTTTTTTCTTTTCAATTTTCGAAATGATCAATCCATTTACACCTGCGTGTTTACTAAGGCTTTGATACAGATCTTCAACTTCTGCCTTGGAGTGAAATAAAGTAGAACTATCCTCAAATTCAGGTTTTAATTTTTTTATTCGAGCCTTAAATTGAATTATTTCGTTTGAGAATTGAGAAATTTCATTTTTTTTTAACAACATATCATCGTACTTTACTTTTCGTTCTTTAACCATTGGATTTAAAATTGCGTAATAAATTATTAAAAATATAATTATTGCAACAAAGCCCATACCAAACTTGATAAGTGTTTTCTTATCAGCAGCACCACTAAATTTAGCTTTTAAATCTGACATTGTTATATTTTTAAGATCCATTAAACACTCTCCAATATACAAGCTATTTTAAAGCCTTTCATTTTTTGTGACCCCTGTTGCTGACCTTCAGGCAAGGTCATACTTGCCAAAGATGCTTGGGAAATTAGTTTTTTATTATTTAAATTACTGATTAACTTTAGAATATCTTGATCGCTAAATGCCGAGCCTTCTATTACTATTTGATCAACCCCATTATATTCAATCGATTTAAACTTAACTCTTTTTGGTACAGCAGATGCAATTTGAGCAAGTACCCTAAAACTTACCGTTTTGTTGGATTTAATTGATTGACTTAATTTTAATGATTTATTCATCACACCAATTTCTTTAGCGTATTTATTTTTTTCTAAAGTTTTAAGTTCGTGTAATTGAACAACTTCTTCGTAACCAACAATTTTTTTATTTAATTCTGAAATTTGCCAGAAAGAAAATCCAAACAAGGTTATATAAATTAACGCTACAATACCTACAACTCCTTTAAAAGCAAAACTAGAAACAGCTTTAGCTTTTTTTTGAGCCATCATATTATCTCTGTTAGGAAGTAGGTTAATATTTTTAACTGCAGTTACAAACTTATAATAACCAAATACATCTAATTTTCTAAAAGCTAATCCCATCACAGTAGAAAAATAAGATCTATTTTGCATTTTTATTTCATTTTCTATTTGTGCAGGAATTTTTATTCCATTAAAAGGATCAAAAAGTTGATAGCCGGTGTTAGTCATATTTTTTCTAAAACTGGCTAAGTAATCTTCAACATTTTGTAAATTAGAAGTAACTTTTAAATTTCTAATTCTTTTTTCATATTTTGTCTCAAAATCCTGAATGGCTTGTTTAACCTGTGTCATATATCTTCTTACTAAGGCATCCATTTCTTCTTGGTTATTACTTTCCGCCAATGTTTTTCTGTCTTGTCCTCTTATAAATATATCTGTGATGATGGGATTATTTTCATATAAAATCATGACATAGTTTTCATCTAATCCAAATTCTAGAACTGCTGTTAAATTGCTTTCTTCTATTGAGCCTGCAATTTGATTTACTTGGTCTACAGCAGATTTTAATGCAAAACATTTAACATCAATTATGACTGCATTTAGTCCACCTTTTTTAATAATATCGGTGTAATTATTTATGTCTGAAAGTTTCGAAGCAACAAATAAAATATCCATTGTATTTCCAGTTTTGTCTTTATTTATCACTTGATGAAAAATAGAATAATCATTTAAATTATCAGTCAATTGAACCAAGTTTTCCCATAAAGAGTCTGTATCAATTGCTTTTTTTAACTCGTCATCTGTCATTAATGGGGCAGTCACAACTCTTATAATTGCACTAGTAACAGGAATTGCAATTGCAGCATTGGTTGTGTTGATTTTTAATTTTTGAAGAGCAATTTTTAACTCATCGGCTACTTTATCTGGATTTTCTAATACTGTACCCCCTTCAGGTATTCCCTCAAACTTATGAACGTGAAACTTATCTAACACCCATTGATTAGATTTATTATTAGAAACTTGTGATAAACGTATTTCTGTTGGTGTTAACTCTACTCCAATAATTTCTTCTCCTTTAGCAGTAGATTTTCCTAATCTGTTTTTTAGAAATTTACTAAAGAAGCTGTCTTTTTTATTTTCTGCCTTTGGTTTAGGAACTGGAGCATCAGTTTGTTTTTTCTTTTTGAATAAATTTGCAAAAGGATTTTTCATAATTCAATATCTTTGAGGTTATACTCAACTTTTACTAGAATAAAAATAATTTTTAACCATAATGGGTGTTTATGAAAAAAAAGTCACAAAAATAAGCGAATTTGTATTATTAGTTAAACATGTTTGAAAAATTAGAAGATCTAGCAAAAAATAATAAAAAAATATCAGACTTTCATATTAGAGCAGGATCCCCTTTGGCTTATCGGGCTACTGGCGAAATTATAAAAGTTAATGAGGTCATGGTTACCCCTCAAGATTTAAAAGATCTTCTTTCAATGAATTGTAATGAAGAGGAATTAGAAAAATTCGAAAGAACTCACGAACTTGATACAGCTGTAAATTTAAGTGGACTTAGATTTAGAGCAAATTTTTATAAAACAATCAATGGCCCGGCGTGTGTATGTAGAAGAGTTGAAAGTAAAATTCCTGACATGGATCAATTTAATTTGCCACAAGCACTTTATGATATTGTCGATTTTCATAAAGGTTTAGTTTTAGTAACTGGTCCAACAGGTTCAGGAAAATCAACAACGCTTGCTGCAATTGTAAATGAAATTAATAAAACAAGAACTTCAAATATAATTACTGTTGAGGACCCAGTTGAGTTTATTCATACTGATAATCAAAGTATTGTTTCTCATCGAGAAGTTGGAAAGCAAACGCAATCTTTTGCTGCTGCATTGAAAGCAGCATTGAGGGAAGATCCAGATGTGATTTTAGTTGGAGAAATGCGAGACTTAGAAACAATTAGTTTAGCACTAACAGCTGCAGAAACAGGACATTTAGTTTTTGGAACACTACACACTAGTGGTGCACCAAGTACAATTAATAGAATTATTGATGTGTTCCCACCTGAACAACAAGAACAAATTCGTGCACAAATTTCAACTTCATTAAAAATGGTAGTAACGCAAAGATTATTAAAAACAAAAGATGGTCAAGGGCGTGTTGGTGCATTTGAAATAATGAAATGTACTCCACCAATTCAAAACCTAATCCGTGAAGCAAAAATTCACCAAATCCCTAGCATCATGCAAACTGCAGTTAGAGATGGTATGATCACAATGGATAAATCTTTAGAAGAATTGGTTAAGTCAGGAAAAATAGATCCAGGTGCAGCAAAAGCAGGACATTAAAGGTTTTACGATATTAGAACTACTAGTTGTAATTACTATAGTGGCTATTGTATCTGCTGTTGGTTACCCAAACTTTATGGAATGGAGTGAAGATAGAAAAGTAAGAAAAGCCTCAGAGCAAATTGCGTCAATGCTTACAAATATAAACACTCAACTTCAAAGAGGTAATTTTCAGTACGTTCAGTTTCAAATACTTCCTGCAGGTAATTCAACCACAATTAAAACTAAAGGTATTTATCAAGATACTTACTCAACAAAAATTAATTCAGGAGGTATTCAATGTAGTAAAGATAATAGTTACTGGGATGAAACTGTTCAAGAAATTGTAATTGATACTCAAATACATAAAGATAAAGAGGGTGCGGTATGTTTTTCAAAAGATGGTACTAAATTCTTACAAACAGGATCACTACAAAATCAATTTATAATTAAAATAAATGGTCAGGATCAAAAGGATTATCTAGTAGTTTGTGGCAAAAGTAACTCATGCGATGTGAGCGGTGCTTTAGAAAAACCTAGTTACTTGGTTCTGTGGTCAAGATTTGGTACAATTACCAAATATAAGAGAGGAAAAAGTGATTGGACAATTAGGTAAAAGAATTCAAGAAAAAGGAATAACATTAATAGAAGCACTAGTTTCTACGGCAATCATTGGAATTGGTTTTGTTGCCATATTTCAAATGGTTAACTATTCTGTTCAATCTATTGATACTTCAGGTGAGAGAACAAAATCTAATTATTTAGTAGGTATGGTAGCAGAAGACTTGATTTCAGAAAAAAACTCAACTTCTCCAACAAAAGATGTAAAATTTAGAGATTTTTTAGTATCGAAAAAAGTATCAGGCACAAAATCCTCTTGGAGAATGGGTAGCTGCTCAACAGGAACTTCACAAACGGGTGCATTTACAAATGCTGCTGAGAATAAGTTTAAAAAGTGGGATGATAGATTTTCTAAAAGAAGAATTAAATGTAAAGGATCACAAGATATAAAATTTTTAAAAGTATTTGATATTTGTAACAACAGTGCCGTAGGAAATAATTGTACTTATAATAATACTCAAAATTATAAAGGACCAGGTCAACAAGGTACTGGAATATATGAAAAATGGTACTTAGGAAAAATGGAAGTGAATATGAATGATGGTGGCAAAAAAAAATTTCTTTATTTTCAAATTCATTAAATGAAAAAAAAATTTAGTTCAATTGCTGGAGTAACATTAATTGAAATTTTAATTGGCATTATAATTTCAGTTGTGATGATGGCAGCTATGTTTACCTCCTATACAGTTGTTAACAATTCTTATTCACAAGTTGCTGATCGTGCAAAAATTTCAACTGCTGGAAGAGATGTTATAGGAATGTTGTTAAGAGATATTCGACTTGCAGGATTTAAATATTATAATGATAATATTCCAACTTCAAACGAACATGCTCCTATCATCATTACTAAATCAAGTAACTTTGCACAAGCATGTGATAAAATTGAAATTGTTTATGGAACTATAGCAGGAAAACCAAAAGGTGATCCTCTCAAATATGAATATGAAAGATATAAAATTACTTATGAATGCAAAAGATCAAAAATTCCTGACAAGTCCGCGCCTCCTCTACCTGGAAACAAATACCCTCCAATAGATGCATTTGCAATTTACAAATCAAAAGTAAAGTGGAATATAACCGATAAAAAATGGGATGATGGTGGTACCGACAATAATCCCAAAACATATGGACCATCATTGGTTACAGACTATATTAGTGATTTAGTGTTTAATGCGATTGATGACAAGGGATTATTAATCAAGCCACCCCCTACCCCAACTAATGCAACAAAAGATAAATTATATAAAATAAAAACTATTGATATTGCATTGACAGTCAGATCGACCAAAGATTTTTTTAGAACTTCTAAACCAAGAAAAATCTTTGCAATGTCAGATTCTTCTAGAAATATAAACAAAACTGATAAATTTTTAAGAGATACAATTGTTGTAACTGCGCACGCAAGGAATGTTGGATTATGATTAAAAAAAATGAAGAAGGATTTGCTTTAGTACTTTCATTAGTCTTAATGTTAGCAATGTCACTGATGGGTGGAGCACTTATTGTAATGTCTGCGAGTGATCATCAAAGCAATAATAAGAGTGACGAATATCAACAAACTTTTTATGTAGCAGAAACCGCTTTATTAGAGGGTGAAAAATATATACTTAATCAATTTCTAGGTCCTTGGGACCCAGGTAATCATAGGAGACAATTAAATAAAAGAAATTTACCAGGAAATCAGAATAATGTCTTCAATGGTCAAATGACTAAGATTAATTATAAAAATTCTGATAAATATTATTTTGATACTTCAACTTATTGTTTTAACAGTTTTCCAGATAAACCAGATAAGCTTAAAGTAGTTACTAGTGAAAGTTGGAATTTTGGTGACGTTATTCGAGATAGTTTTAATAATAATGCCTCGCAAAATGAGAAGCATGAGGCTGAAAGACTCAAAGGTTATTATTACGAATATTTTGTCACAAATATAGGGGATGCACCATTTAAAGGAACAGGATCAAGTGTTAAAAAACAAGCTGGAAATAGTGGTCAAAATGGTATGGCTTATAGGGTCTTTGGATGTGGAATAAAAGCTGAAGAACATGCTTATAACAAGGATAATCGAAAGCATTCAATCAATTCTGGATCGAAAAAAAGAATAATAGTAGCATTAGAAAGTGTAGTTGTCTTACCCAAATAAAAATGACAAATTTTTTTTTCAGTATTAATGATATAATAATTTATAATTATAATAATCTTATGAAATTATTAATAAAATCTTTTCTGGTTATAATTTTTTCATTTAATACTGCATATTCAGCTTGTGATATAATAGCTGAATTTGGAGAAAAAAAAGAAGTTTTTGAGAAAAGAGAAATTGCTACAAGACCATTTCCAATGGAATATGCTGAATTAGATGTTTATCCTATTTTAGCAAATGATGTTTGCCCTAACCAAAAATTAAGCGATGTAGGCATTGAATATAGATTTTTAAATGACGAATTGGTTGCAGTTAATTTTGTCGCTTTAAATGATGATCGAAATTTAGTAACTGAAAAATTGACATTAATGAATTATGTAAAAAAAAATTATAATGAGTTTGATACTGGAAACAATCCAAACTCTTATGAAGGTGTAGAGGTATTTGAAAAAAAAAATTTATTTATTGTATATCAAAGATTAACTGGTGATGATGGAATAAAAAACGAACAGATATACATCTCAACTCCTAAGCTAGATGAAAAATTATCAAAATTCTATGCTAATAAAGAAATGGAGCAGTTGGATAATTCTCAATGAAATTAAAAAAATTAATATTTAGTTTTTTATTTACATTTTTAATAACAGAAAATGTATTTTCTAAAGCCTTACCTCCTGGAACTGGTATTGGTGATGTTCCTGCAAACGTATTAATATTACTAGATAAATCTGGAAGTATGGGGTGGCGAATGAGTGGAGGAACTGCAAGTATGAGATATCCTTATGATGCTGATGCAGATGCTAGTGGAAATATATTAGTTTCTCAATACAACAGAGATGGAGTTAAAAAGTTTTTATATGACACAGCCACGACAGATAGTGGTTTTGGAAATAATGGAGTTTCTGGAAAAGGCAACTCAAAGTATGAAGGTAATAGTAATTGTAGAACATCATATTCATATAGTGGAGAAACCTATAACGGCATTTACTATACAACTGCATTTTATGAAAGATCAGTTGTAGCCATAAGAGTTAGTGATGGTCGATGTATGGCTAAATATTATTTAGGTGGATACACCTACAACATGACTATCAATCCAAGTACTGGTATGCTTTACGTAGGACATAGCGGTGGATTTAAAGCCATAAATCTAAATAATAACCAACAGTATAACTGCAATGTACAGTATGCTTTGAGATATAGTTATGGTACGAAGGTAATGGGTAACCATATTTATTACTATCGTAGCAATAGAATTTACAGAGCCCAGTTGTATTCAGGATCTGGTGGAAATTGTCCATATTATAATGGAAATAATAACTTCTATTATCCTGAAGGTTCCTATGTTGGACTTGAGAGAGATCCAAATAATTCAAACGTTTTGTTTACTTTATCTTGGAGTAATAGCAGAATAAAAAAAATTACAGTTAACGCATCAGGTAACGGCGCAACTACAAATTGGACAAAAGGAAGTAGAAGTAGATCGGCATCATCTGCCAGCAGACTATATTTATATTATCCATGGGGATTAGGATGGGATGAAAATAACAACAGACTTCTTGCTGCAAACTTAAATAATGGCCAAGTTCATGCTTTAGATCAAAATGGTGGGTGGATTAAATCTATTGGTGGAGCTCCAAAGACAAGGATGCAAGCTGCATATGAAGCTATTGAGGCTATAGTAAAAGACTCATCATTAACGTCTGGGGTTGATTTTGGATTTGCTTACTGGTCAGCGGGAGCATCTGGATTTAACAGATGGCACGGAAATCATAAAACTGGTCAAGGGTATTCAACCCCTTGTACTACTTACAATTGTCTAAAAGTGCCAATTTATAAAGGTGGAGCTGCTCAAATTGCTAAAATGATAAGGACAGTTAATCCAGGTGGAGGTACACACTTAGACTCTGCAATGAGAATTGCATCGAGGTATTATAAAAATACTACTTATTCACCTATAGATAAAAATCTAGATTGTCAAAATTCTTATGTAATTTTAATTGGCGATGGAGATTGGTTCAGTCATACTCATACTAGAGGTTTAAAAATAGTTAAAGATCTTTACAATAATAATAAGATTAAAACTTTCTCAGTTGCATTTGGTACTGGTATCAGTGCAAATGGATACAGATATTTCCAAGACGTTGCAAAAGCAGGCGGCACAGGTAAGTCAATTGTAGCTACAACTGGAGCTGCATTAACAGCCCAACTTAAAGCTAAAATTGGAGAAATCATTGCTGAAAAACTCTCGTTTACTGCTCCTGCAATTACAGCAACAATTGAAAAAGGTGGATCTTTATACCAAGCTCAATTTGATTACCAACAAAATAAAGAATGGATTGGAACACTTACAAGAACAAAAATAAATCCAGACGGAAGTATTGATGAAAATCACGTTGATAACTGGTCGGCACAAGATAAAGTTCCTGCGCCAGCTTCTAGAAAACTCTGGAGTATAATTCCAGGCACTGATTATAAAGCAGATTATAATAACTTTAGAGATACATATGCAACAGAGATTGGAAATGTAATGTCATTATACGAAAATGATATTCAAGATTATCACAGAAAAACAGACTCTCCTGGTGGATCAAGCCTAAATAGAAGATGTGCAAATTCCGCTGGGGTTCTAGATGGCACAGATGATGATTTAAAAGGATTAATTAATTTCTTAAGAGGAGCTGATTATTTTGATTATGATGGAGATTGTAATCTTACTGAAAAGAGAACAAAAGATGGAAAAAATATTTATCTAGGTGATATATACCATTCACAGTTGATTGTGGTAGGTGCACCTAATGCAGATACTCAGTTTCAAAATATCAACCAAGAAGCTTATTTTAGAAATGTAAATGGATATGTTGCATGGAAAAACTCTTTAAAAGCAAGAGGTGATGATCCTGTTATTTATGCTGGTTCTAATAGTGGAATTCTTCATGCATTTGATGCAAGCTCTGGAAAAGAAAAATGGGGATTTATTCCACCATTAGTTTCTCCTTACCTGCCTTTGGTTATGAATAATAATTTAAATCAAGCTAAAGGGGGAGGATCGAACGCAATCTTTGGAGTTGATGGATCTATTGTTGCTCATGATATGTATTTTAAATCCCCATTAGATAAAACTAAAAAATGGCACACAATTTTATTAGTTCCTTATGGAAGAGGTGGAGCTGGAATGAGTGTTTTAGACGTAACTAATCCAGATAAACCGTTACACTTATGGTCAATTTTTAACGATAAAATCAATCATAGAGTTTACAGAGTTGATCATAATCAAGTCATTTATAATTATGATTATGTTGGTAAATCTTACTCTCTTGCTTCATTTGGAGAGTCTATAAAAGTTACAGATAATTATAATGATGATAATACTGTATCTAATACATGTAATTCATCCCAATCTACATCATGTTACAAAGGCAAAAAATGGACGTTCCCAGTCCAAGGAATTAAAAAAAGTGATATCTTAGTCACTTTTAATGACAATAATTATACTAATTTTAGTGTGTCGACAAATTCAAGTGGTGACACTGAAATCACTTTTGGAACTGATATGACTTACTCAGCAGATCCTGGAGATACCAATACAAGTTCAATGCTTGGTGTGTTTATTAAAGCAGGATCAAAGGCTACAGGAGTACAAACAAATCCCGAATATGATTATAGTGAGTTAGGTGAAACTTGGTCTGATCCAAGAATATTTAGAATTCCAAATAATGGAGCTGGAGATAGTAATATTCTCGATGATGTGTATGTGGCTGCTATGGGAGGTGGATATGGAACACAGTTCGAGGGTGTTGGCTCTAACTTAACTTTAATAAATTTAGAAGATGAAACAAACCCAGGAAGTTTATATAAAAGAATACAAATAGAGGATACTGACGCGAGCGATATTGTAAATTCAGTTCCTTCATCTGTAGTCTTAGTAACGCCTGATACAGCATCTGGAGTAAATTACTCTGGAGGTTTAGTTTATCTCAGTGACTTAGAGGGCAAAATAACTAAAGTTAATTTAACCAATATGAGTGATGATAATAGTGGAAATTCGATTAAAATTTATGACACCACAACATTATTTAACGCTGGTTCAACAAAAGCAAATGGAAGATATATGTATCATGCTATGGACGCAACTATTGGGGATACAACAAATTCCATGTGGTTATTTGCAGGAACTGGTGATTATGAAAGAATTAATGATACTACTTCTGGTGTACAAAACTTAATGATTGGAATTAAAGATGTTGATTACCCATTCTTTAAAGATGTAGCAGTGCCAGCTAAAGCTGACACAATTACAAAATGTAAAAATACCACTGATGATACAACTGGTGCTAATTGTCCTCAAAATGCTGATAAAGGCTGGTACATAAATTTAAAAGATTATGCAAAAGTTTCAGCTGAACCAACCGTGTATCGAGGTCAAGTTTACTTTCCAGTATATGAACCAACAAAATCTGTAAACAAATGTAGCTTAGGGGACGCTTATATTTGTGGTGTTGACGATGAATGTGGAACAAATGTTTCATCTGAGCTTGGACAAACATTAGGTAAAAAGAATAAATGTGCCTGGGTTGGACAAGGTGTATTATCTAAAATAGTAACCTTTGGAGACACTCTTTTTGCTAATATAGCAGGTAAAGTAGATTGTAGTAAAATTACAGATCAAAAGAAAAAGAAAGAATGTGAAGACAGTAAAAAGAAAGATTTAATAAGTATTAGTGCTGGTTCAGGTCAGGTAAATACTTATCGGAATTCTTGGAGACATAACTTTTAGTTATCACTAGTATTATTTTTGATTATAAGCTTGTTTTCATTTTTATTTTTCATATATTTTTTAAAACTAATTTATATTGATATCTCCGCTACAAAGATGATTGTCAGATGTACAGCGTGCACCAGCACAGGGTGTTATAAAACAAACCTGAACATCAATTCCTGTACGTGGTGATAACATCCTAATGTAGCCAGCATCAATGTCATTTGATATGTTTCCTCCATGGCTAACTTTTTTTTTTGAAGGATTATCGTCATAAGGGTTTTTAAAATCCTTTAAAGCTTTTTCAACAGCTTCTGCTACATCATTTTTCCATGAAGAAGATGATTGTTTTGAACAATCTAAATTATTATCCATTGCAAAAGCTAGTCCTGTAGAACATTTCATTGTTTCGTTCATAATGTATTTTACAACCTTCTTATGATTTGCTTTTACAGCATTTTTTTTTGCACCACTGGTATATCCACTATAAGCAACTACCCCAACTGCTGCTAGTATACCAATGATTGCTACAACAACTAAGAGTTCTATTAAGGTGAAGCCTTTTTTATTCATATGAAATTGTATTTTCAATATATTTTGTTTGTCCAGAACTATTTCCAAGATTTGAGCATATTTTTATTGTGTTAGCATTTAACTTGAATATAGATAAATAACCTCCTTGTTGCGCATGAGATGGACAAGCTGTCATGTACCCAGGAGGACTACAATTAGTAACGTTAAGTTTACACCAAGATCCATAAGGTGGATTGCCTCCATAAAAGGGACTAGTCCAGTTCATTCCATAAACTGTTTGGTTCATATAGTTTATAAATGAGTCTATGTTTAATGGACAGTTAACAGACTTTTCTTTACCGTTTATATCTTTGTATGTTATTGCTTCTCCAACACTGCATAAAGCTGACTTTGCTCCTACCATTTTCGTTATGGTCGAATGATTAGATTTGGTAGCTGAGATTTTTGCATGTTCTGTATACCCGCTGTAAGCAACAACACCTACAGCAGCAAGAATACCGATGATTGCAACTACGACTAGGAGTTCTATTAATGTGAAGCCTGTGTTTTTCATTGGTGAATACTAAGTAAACATTGCAATTTTATCAAAAGGCTTGAAAATTTGAAAATAAAAATAAATGATCCAAACAAACATGGTGATCATAGTAAAAAAAATTAAAGCAAGTCCAACTAAAGTATCTTGATCAACTTTTTTTCTCCATTTTACAGGGAAAAAACTTAAAGAATAAGCATAAACTATGATAAATATATTTAAGGCCGACAATGCAATGCTTAGAAAAAGAAGTTTATCCACTTAAAGAATATTTAATATTATAATTTATTATTCGAAAGCTTTACCAGTTAACTCGCCACTTGCTTCCAATCTTTCAATAGACCCAGCAAAAGTAGCTTCATTAGCTCCATCGTCAACATAACCACCCTCAACAGCTATTGTTCCAAGTCCAGAGGTTGAAGAGGTAGCAGTTGTAAATTTTCCATAAAAGAATATGTCCTGATCACCAGTATTTCCTCCACTAACTTTGTGATTAAAGTTGTCAATTAATTCTGCTTTTGTAAGGCCTGTACAGCCATCACATACATCTTGAATTGTCGTGGCATTTTTTTTCATGGTGTCATTTATTCCATCAAAATTGACATGACCATTCGTTCCATCAGCCTTAAAATTATTATTAGTTGTTGCTACAATTGGCACTGATGTAAAACCAGCTGTGCCTGAATTATAATTTGTTTGTAAAGTTGAAGTTGCACCTTCTGCCCGAGTAAGCTTTACATCAATATCAGCCCAAATTTCCTTCTTTTTAAAGTTAACATAAATTTTGCCTCTAGATTTTTGAGTGCCTGTTGCACTAAATACATTATTATTTGAGCTATATGTTTTTCCATCGTAAGAATTAACTTTCTCTAAATCAGTCCAAGCCATTGAATAAACAATTGTGTTTTGATCTGGAGTAGATACATAATCGTCATCTAATTGAGTTAAATTATCAGTTAAAGAAGTTAAAGCAGCTGAGACTGATTTACTGTCAGTATTAGATATACCAGATAAAATATCAGCAGCAGCAGTATCAACTGTCAAACCAAACTTAGCTGCATCTGCTTGAATATCAGCTTTCAAATTTACAGTGTCAATTATACTTGAGGTTGTTGTGTTATTGCTTTGTTGGTTTGCAGTATTACTAGAAGAATGGCCTAGAGACTTTGCAATTTTTGAAATTGTAAAAGAACTCTGAGTTGCGCTCGTTACTCCTGAATGAGAATTAACAATCAATAGTAAAAAAATTATGAATGAATTTAAAAAAATTTTTGTCATTAATTTGTTACCACTGTTTCAAAACCTGGTTGGATAATATTAACTGAATTAAGACCATCCGTTACTTCTAAATTTCCAGGTGTCATTCCAAGAGAATTGTTAGGACCTGGTCCAAGCAATAATACTGTGTTTTCATTTTTAGAATTTGCCAATACTACAAATTCAGTACCCCTTGCCCCTATTGCTCCTGTTGGTATCTTTATTTCCAAATTATCAGGGTTTTTTTTGCTGATTTTTCCTGTAATAATTTTTATTGTTCCTGACTTAATATTTGATACGAATTTACCATCATTTGTTTCCGGATCATAAATAAATTCATCTATTGTTATCTCAGAATCTTCTCCAAGTGTCATAACAGTTTGATCAAGAAATAATACTTGTGCAGTAGATTTACTACCAACAATTATAGTATCACCATAAAATATTTTAGAACCATTTTCTAGTTTTTGATTATTTTGATTTTTTACTTCTCCAACACCTGCTCCTATAATACCTACAAACTCATTTGCAAATGAACTAAATGTTAAAAAATTTATAAAAACAAAAATAATTATACGTTTAAAATATTTCATTTAAATTTATTCGTTTGGTTAATCCTAAGCTTAAAAACTTTCGATCAACATCATAATTAAGTATATTTGAACTTATATCAGAATGTTTAAACTTTAAAGAGTAAAATATACTATCATTTTTATTCATTTTTTTTGCAAAAGGAATGATTTGATTTAATTGACCAGAAAGTGAAATTATTGAAACTAAACTTTCATCTTTTCTATCAATTGTAGACGAAATAAAAGTATCTTTAGCATTGTAAGTATTTTCTAAAAAAGTTGATTGTATCTTTAATGTTCCATATTTAATAATTTGAGAGATTGAAAAATTAATTCCTTCTGAATCATAGCTATCATAATTTTTAAAAGAATCAATTTTATTAAAAATCAATTTACTACTAAGTTGTGTTGTTGGAGAAAAATTAAAATTATATCTAATGTTACTTGAATAATTTTCAAAATTTTTATCGTCAGCTGCATCAAACGTATTTGTTTGATCGTAAGCAGTATTTGAATAACTTATACCATAATTGATATTGTTTTTTTCATTGATAATATATGTATTGTTTAAACCTGCCCCTTTTGTGTTGTAGTCCTCTAGACGTTTAT
Source organism: uncultured Pelagibacteraceae bacterium (assembly GCA_902617825.1). GTDB lineage: Bacteria > Pseudomonadota > Alphaproteobacteria > Pelagibacterales > Pelagibacteraceae > Pelagibacter. The sequence goes on from CACMYE010000001.1 coordinate 79,679, forward strand.
AATTTGGTCTAGAATAATAAATGTATGGCGAAAAGTAATGGTTCCCTAATGCTTTAAAGTAGCTTGTTGATCCAGATATTATTTCACTATCTCCAGTAGCTTTTTTATTTTGTGTATTTATATCTAATCCAAAATTAAAATAGATTGAAGAAGTCTTATCAAAATTTTTACCAAAAGTTAGTGAGCTTCCCTTTGAGTGAATTTTATCATTTGCGACAATAAGATGATTATCAACTACAGGGAATGGGATTGATACATCATCCTGCAATAATTTTTTTGTCTTTGTTATAGCGCTAATATTATTTTCTCTAGTCTGAGTGTAAGTTAAGTCAATATAAGAAAACCATTTGTTATTTTGTTCTTCAATTTGATTGTTTGATAATAATTCTGCAATTAATACTCTTGTCTCATTTGTTGTATTAGGATCATTTAGCATTGTCTGAATCATCAATTCTACCTTAACTTTGGAGTCCATTTTTATTAATATTGATAATAAATATAATTTTAAGTCAGAGTTTGAGGGGTAAAGAATATTTAATCTTTCAAGAGTTGCAATTGTTAATTTAAAATTTCCAACTTTTTCTTGCTGTTTCGCGTAATTTAAATTTAATTCAAGATTAGTAGGATTATCGAGTATTTCTTTGTATGAAATTTCTGCGAATACCGAATCGAAACAAAAAAAAATTAAGATTGTCAATTTAATATAAAATTGTTTCATAAATATAATTATAATAATTCATTAGGATTATATTGAAACAGTTTATAGCTTTAACTATTTATTTTTATTCCAAGTGCTGTGATATCATCCCTTAAGGCATAACCTTTTTCTGTAAGGATTTTAGTTACGTGGGTAATAATTGTCTCAGGCGATGTTATATTTAATTTTTTTATTTCACTCTCTAGACCTTTAACTTCAAGTTCTTTACCTTCATCAACATACCCCTCAGTAACTCCGTCAGTATAGATTAAAATAGTTTTTTCAGAGATATCCATAGTAGTAGTTTTAAAAAAACTTTCATCTTTAACTGGCATCAATCCCATTGGAGGTAAAGTTGATTTTACATATTCAAAATTAAAGTTTGTATCTAATACCATCATCGGCTCATGACCCATATTAATAAACTCCATTTCTTTTTTTTCTAAATTTATTTTCCCTAATATAACAGTTATAAACATAGCTTGATAAGAAGCGTCTTTAACTTGATTGTTCATGTACAAAGCTGTTTTTGCAACTGATGATTCCATCTTTGCAAGTGATCTAAACACGGCTGCAGCATTTGCCATTAATATTCCAGCTTTAACACCCTTCCCAGTTACATCTCCAAGTATAAAATAAATTTCATTATCACTAACTTGATAATAATCATAATAATCTCCTGATACATCTTTGGCGGGTGTATTTTTCGCAAATATATATTTCTCAATTTTTTTGTTATTAGGGAATAATTTTTTTTGAACCTCTCCAGCAATTTCTCTCTCTTTTTTTAATATCGACTGCTTTTTGTCATTTTCAATTGCGATAGAATTTTCCTCTAAATATCTTATATATAGTGAAGTCATAAACGCTAATGTTCCAGCAACACTTGAAAAAAGAAAATCTAAATAAAAATTAAATTGATATATAATAATACTTAAAAGATTCATTGCTAAAATTGAACCTAAAAAAAATATAATACTAAACTTTGGTTTAATTTTCATTGGGATAAAAATTAAAAATATTAATAATAATAAAAAGATAATGTTTTCTGCTAACAGAGTGTAAATATTTTTAATAATGCTCTCATTTTTAAAAATATTATCAATGATATGTGCGTGAATTTCAACTCCAGGAACATATTTTCCATTAGCAATTTTTACAATATCAAAGAGTGCTTGTGCAGAAGATCCTATTAAAATTATTTTATTTTCAACTTTTTTTTGATCAAAATCATTGTTCGCTACATCAACAGCAGAGATATAATTATCTTTGGAAAATTTGTTAAACTTCACATTAATTAAAGCATTTTGGTCACTGGGAATTGTATTTTTTCTTGTCTTAATTAACTCAATTCCATTTTTACTGCTTTTTACTAGTAAATTTTTTTGACCTGTTGCAATTCTCACTGACTCCAGGGCTAATGAGGGCCATATTTTATCATCTATATTATAAAGCACTGGGACATTACGAATTACGCCATCAATACTAGGGATAAGTGAAATTGAACCAATACCACTGGCAGCACTACTAATTTCCTCAAGAGAAATTATTTTATGTTTAAATTTGTAAATAAAATTTTTAGGACTCTCTCCTTTGGCAAGTAATCTTAATTTAGGTTTAGAATTATTCTTTACAAAATTATCCTTCGGTTCTCCTAAAATAGGTAAAATTATTTTTGAATTTTTTATACTTTCTACAAAGATTTTATTTGTATCTGCTACCTCTATATCTATTAATTGGTCACTTTCTTTTTGTAATTGCTGCAGTAAATCTTTTGGATTTTGCTTATCTTCCTCGCTAAATACTATATCAAATGCAATAGCTTTAGGATTATGCTGATTTAAGTTTTTTAAAATTTTTGAGTAAATATCTCTTCTCCAAGGAAATTGACCAATCTCAGCTATACTTTTTTCATCAATATCTACTATTGTTACATCTTTTACTTCACCTCTATTAAATACTTTTTGATAGAAATCATAATTAATGAATGAAATTTTTTGAATAATTGTAGGATTAATAAATTTGATTATCGTCAGAAATAAAAAAACACTAATTAAATAAATATATTTTTTATCAATCATCCAAATAATAAATTTTTATATTGTACTGCAAAAATTATATACAAAATACACCCTAAAATTATAAAAGGACCAAATGGGATTTGTGAAGACATATTTTTACTTTTTTTAATTAAGCTGGGTATTACTGAAAACAAGGCGATAATTGATGAAATAAAAATTACAAAGGGTATAGCTATCCAACCAAACCAAAATCCGATAACAGATAATAACTTTGCATCTCCTAAGCCCATTCCTTCTTTTTTTCTTACCTGTTTATAAAAAAATATTATGGACCAAATAATTCCATAACCAAATACACCTCCAATTAATGAATTAACATAATTTGGAAATAGTGTATTTAGGTTAGGATCAAAAGATTTCAAAAAACCTAAAATCATTAATGGAAACGTCAAGCTGTTAGGAATAATAAAATGTTTTAGATCTATAAAAAAAATTATAATAAAGCCTACAGATAAAATAATTAAAAATAAGGTGGTAGTAGTCACACCATAAATAAAATAAATTAAAAAAAAAACTATAACAGATAAAATTTCTATCAATAAATATTGAGGAGAAATTTTATTTTTACATTTTCTACATTTTCCACTTAATAATAAATAGGAAAGTATTGGGATGTTGTCTTTCCAAATGATTTGATTTTTACAACCAGGACAATATGATCTTCCAGAAACTACTCCTTTTTCTAAAGGTAAGCGATATATGCAAACATTTGCAAAACTTCCCCATAAGCCACCTAAAATTATTATAAATAAAAAATCCACTGATGAAAAAATTACAATTTAAAACTTGATGTCACTTGAAGAAAACCATCAATTAAAAACTGCACCATTAACACTGTGTCGTGCAGATGAATATACAAATTTGGACTATTAATTATAATCTCCATTGTTGTAAAATTACCTAAAATAAGGATAAAATGCTAGATGTAAATGTTCTTATTCAAACCAAAAAAACCTAAAGAAGAAAAAAAGTCAGAAGTGTCTGAGGCGAACATAGATCTTGAAATTATTACAAACATGAATCAAGAGTTTGCTCTATCTCTTGAACTTAAAGATACATTAAATACAGCACTTAAAGTTATTATTGGGAGAATTAATGCCCAAGCTGCTAATATATTTCTTATTAACAAACAAAAGAAAAAATTTGAGTGTATTGCATCAATTAATCAAGATTATTTGGATGAATATGAACTAGATTTAACTGATGGAGTAATGGCAAGAGCTGTTGAGCAAAAAAAATGTATAAGGGTTGGTAATGTTCGAAAAGATGTAAGAGAAATTGCAGAATTTTATTTTGATTTAGATAACAAAACAAATTTTACAACTTACTCAGTTTTATGTTCTCCACTTATAGCTGCAAATGAATGTATTGGAGTTATTCACTGTTTAAATAAAAAAACAGACGATAAATTATTTATTGAAAATGACAGAAAATTACTTGAAACCTTATCTGCTCCTGCAGCTCTTGCAATAAGAAATGCAAAAATGGCAAAAGAAATGGTGGAAAAAAATAAAATTCAGAAAGAGGTAGAAATTGTTGGTGATATTCAAAAATCACTTTTGTCACAGAATAAACTTGAAGATTTTCCTATAGCGGGGATTAATATACCGGCAAAAGTAGTCTCTGGAGATTTTTATAATTTTTCAGATCTTGGTGAAGGGAAGTATGGTTTTGGTGTTGCTGATGTATCTGGTAAAGGTATAAAATCTTCATTATTAATGTCCAAAGCATCAAGTCTTTACAGATGTTTAAGTAAAACCAATTTTTCAGCAGCTGATTTGCTAATTCAACTAAATGATGAAATTTGTGAAACTATTTCAAGAGGAATGTTTGTGACAATGTTAATTGGAATTTACGACAGCAATAAGCAGGAGTTATTACTATCAAGTGCAGGTCATGAACCTCCAATTATTTTATCAGAGGGTGGGATATTTACAAATTATACAGAGTCGGGCCCACCCTTAGGAATTATGCCTCAAATAAAATATAAAGAAAATATTATACCTTTTACAAATAGCTCTATGTATATTTTTACCGATGGCATTACAGAAATAAAAAACCCTAAAGGTGAAATGCTTGGCTCAGAAGGTTTTCAAAATTATATTAAACAATATCAATCAACAGCTAATAATGAGAGATTAAGATTAATGATTGATGAAATTTTAAAAAAAGGACATGTTCAAAAAGATGATTTAACAATTGTTGTTGTGGACTCAAAATAATTATTATTGCGTTTTATTTAATTAATTCTAAGATATTTAATTTATGTTAATTAACGAAAGTACTAAATCAATAGACTGCACTGACTTTAGAATTTTTTTAAAAAAACTAGTTAAAGATAAAATTGAAAAAGAATGGACAGAAGACTTTGTTGATCAAATAAACTTTATTACTATCCCAAGAATGGTCATTAGAAGAAGATATGAAAATAAAGGTATTGATTTATATAAATTAATTAAAGATATTAATTACTACAAACATGTAAAAGCTAATGTAAATTCGAGAGGAAGTCTAGAATTTGATAAAAAAAAATAAATTAATTAAATTTAATAAATTTCTAATTATAATATTAATATCTAATTAAGTTGATATTTTCATTCCATTAGTTCAAAATGGGTATGGAGATAACAATGACAACAGTACCTAGCGTTTCGGCTCAAATTGACCAGAAAGAAATTTTTAAGGTTATTAGTAGTAATTTTAGCAAATTAGCTCCAGCTTATTATTACTTGATCAGCAATTGGTTGATACGAGCTTATAATGTTCATAATGATATAGATAAATATATAATTATTATTTATCTAATTAATAAAGATTTAATTGTTTTCAGAAGAAACGGGTTGATAGTAAATTATGATACATTTTACAAAGATAGATCAATAGAAATTGAGAAGGTAAATTTAAGTGATATTTCAAAAGACTTAGAAATACCAAAAGAAAGTGTAAGAAGAAAAGTTTTAGAATTAGAAAAAGAAAGTGTAATTAAAAAATCTGGAAAAAGAATGTTTGTTAATAGGAGTACGCTCGTTGCTACCCAAGCTATAGACACTCTAAAAGATATGAGCAATTTATTATTTGAATTTAATAAATTATTAAAAAATGAAAAAACTTTTACTGTTGACGAGATTTCATCTTCAATGAAAGAAAATTTTTCTTTTTGCTGGTATCAGTTTTATAAATTTATATTTATTTATACAAATAGGTGGAGAAAAGAAGTAAAGGATCTGGAGACTATGTGTATTGGAATTTTAGTAATGCTTAATGCATCAGAAAATAAGAGCTTCAAAGTAAAGGACTTAAATTTAAAAACATATCAAAAAAAAGTTATGGGTTCAGATAAAAGAGGTATGAATGCAATGTCTTTGTCTGATATAACAGGAATTCCAAGGCCTACTGTTGTTAGAAAGTTAAAATATTTAATTAATAATAATTACATTACTATTAATGAAAAAAAGCTTCTTTTTATTAATATTCAAGGTTCAGTCTTAAAAAGAAGTAGTGAATTACAAAATGCAAATATTAAAACCTTAAGTGATTTTATTTACAAAGTATTTAATCAAATTAAAATTATTGACTCTAGTAAAGATAAAGATGATAATTTTGTTCCTAGTTACTTGAGATAATTAATTATTTTTTCTTAAAATATAAATAAATATGAAGCCAGTTATATACATTAATAAAGCATAGGCGCCAGTTGGTACTACATAAGCTATATCATCAAAAATTAATGTTGCCACAAACACTGCTAGAGTTCCGTTCTGCAGTCCACACTCCAAAGCAATACATTTTTGTTGTGCTATTCCTGATACAAATTTTTTAGCAATAAAGTATGCTAATGTCATCATCAGAACATTTAAGATTAATACTGCTAAACCTGCCTGAGCAAGGTAAGTTAAAATATTATCTTTTTCTTCAATCCATATTGCAATAAATACTATTACAAATAACCATCCAGTTATTTTATTAATAAAGTTGATTTTGGATGAAATAAAATTTTCAGCAAAACCTCTAATAATCATTCCAATAATTACAGGCACAGTAACTACCAAAGCCATCTTTAATGCAACATCAACTATAGAAATTTCTTTTGCAATAGTTACACCCAAGATATCTGCAGAACTGATTACAAATATAGGAACTGTGAAGATACAAATTAAACTAGTTACTGCTGTTAAAGAAATCGATAAAGCTACGTCGCCATTGGCAAATTTAGTTAAAACATTTGAAGTAACTCCCCCAGGTGCAGCGGCAATTATCATTAGACCTACCGCGATAGCAGAAGGGAGATCGAGACTTAGTGCAATAATTAAAGCTACAATTGGCAAAAGTATAAGCTGAGAAAATAAACCAACAATAAAGTCTCTTGGTGTTCTTATTATTCTTGCAAAATCTTTAATTGACAAACCAAGACCTAGTCCTAACATGATTAGTACTAGTACTATTGGGGCAATTTTTGTTACTATTTCCATGAGATAAGTTTGAACATAACATTTATTAAAGATTAATTAAAAGGTATTTGCTATAAGATAAATCTAGTAAATATAATCAATAAAAATAGGAACAATTGCCTATATACTTTTAATTAAATATTAATAATAAACATTATCAATGCTTTCTAATAAAGAAATTGTCTGTCCAAACAATCTGCTAGATGTAGCACATAAGAAAAAAGGTGTTAAAGCTGCAATTGTAAACGCCGGCATGCCTCTGCCAATGCTTTCAGTTCAAGATGCAGTTAAAGAAAATTTAATAGAACCTATTTTTATTGGAAATAAAGAAAAAATTCAAAAATGTGCTGAAGATTTAAAATGGGATATTTCTAAATATGAAATTATTGAAGAAACTGTTGAGAATAATACAGCATCTATTGCTGCAACTTTAGCAAGTGAAGATAAAGTTAAGATTATTGTTAAAGGTCATATTCATACTGATATTTTAATGAAAGAAGTATTAAAGCGTAAATATAACTTAATGGGTAAAACTAGGTTAAGCCATATATGGCATATGACTATTGAGAAAGACGATGTTCCGTTGATTATTACCGATGGTGCGTTAAATGTACTGCCCAATATAAAAACAAAGATGCACATTCTTAAGAACGTAATTAACTTTTCACACAGGATTGGTATTGCAAGACCAAAAGTATCTATATTGTCTGCAACAGAAGAAGTAATTGAAAGTGTACCTAGTTCATTAGAAGCAGCAGAGCTTACAAAATTAGCAGAAAAAGAAAATTTAAATGCTGATGTATTTGGTCCTCTAGCTTTTGATAACAGTATCTCAAAAAAATCAGCAAGTATAAAAGGTATAAAAAATTCAGTAGCTGGGGAGTCAGATGTGTTATTGGTTCCAAGTATTGAAGCAGGAAATGCTCTAGTAAAAATGATGATATACTTTATGGGTGCTTGTGCTGCTGGTGTTGTAATTGGTGGAAAAGTTCCAGTTGTAATCACGAGCAGATCTGATGAAGCTCCAGCGAGGTTAGCTTCTATTGCTGCTGCGGTTGTTGCTTTAGATTAAAGATAATGTAAAAGGCTTAAAATAAATGACAATTACATACTTAAAAAAATCACCAAAAACTTCTTCAACAGATGACAATAAAACTACAGGTATCGTACAGGAACTCTTGAAAGATTTAGATAATACTAAAGAACAAGGGTGTATTGATTTAACTAAAAAATTTGACAAATATGATGGCGAAATAGTTGTTTCTAAAGAGAGAATTGAAGAAATTAAAAAATCTTTAGATCAAAAAACAAAAGATGATATTCAATTTTCATTTGATAGAGTTCGAAAATTTGCTGAAGCGCAATTAAAAAACTATGGACAGGATTTCGAAGTTGAATTATCAGATGGCTTATTTGCTGGACAAAAGCTAGTACCAGTAAATACTGCTGGTTGCTATATCCCTGGTGGAAGATATGCTCATATAGCCTCTGCAGTGATGAGTGTTACCACTGCAAAAGTTGCTGGAGTTAAAAAAATTGTTGCATGCAGCCCTCCTAAAGAGGGTATCGGCGCTCACCCAACAATTGTTTATACTGCTGATTTGTGTGGAGCAGATGTAATTTTAAACCTTGGTGGTGTTCCAGCTATTGCAGCAATGACTAATGGATTATTTAATAACCCACCTGCTGATATTATTGTTGGACCAGGAAATCAATTTGTTGCAGAAGCAAAAAGAATTTTATTTGGAAAAGTAGGTATTGATTTATTTGCAGGACCAACTGAAATAGGAATAATAGCAGATGCAAAAGCAGATCCTGAAATTGTAGCTGTTGATTTAGTTGGTCAAGCTGAGCATGGGTATAATTCACCTTGTTGGTTGTATACAACAAGCAAAGAACTTGCAGAAAAAGTAATAAAAAGAGTTCCAGAATTAATTACAGAACTTCCCGAAGTCCCAAGGCAAAGTGCAAAAGCTGCTTGGAGAGATTATGGGGAAGTAATTTTGTGTGATACCGACGAGGAAATAGTAAAAATTAGTGACGAGTACGCACCAGAACACCTAGAGCTTCAAACAGAAAATTTAAAATGGTTCCATGAAAGACTTACAAATTATGGTTCCTTATTTGTTGGTGAGGAAACTACGGTTGCTTACGGAGATAAATGCTCAGGTACAAATCACATTTTACCTACCAAAGGGGCAGGTAGATATACCGGAGGGTTGTTTGTAGGAAAATTTATTAAAACTCTAAGTTTTCAAAGAATGACAAAAGACTCAACAGAATTAGTTGGTGCTGCCGCTGCAAGAATTTCTAGATACGAAGGTATGGAGGCACATGCACGAACCGGTGATGTTAGACTAAAAAAATACGGGTTTTAAATAATTTTAAGTTTCTGGAACAAACAACAAACATAAACCATTACTACAAAATCTTTTTCCAGTACTAGTTGGGCCATCAGAAAAAACATGTCCATGATGAGCTCCACAATTTGCACAATGATATTCTGTTCTCATCATTCCAAATGAGAAATCGACTTTTGTTTTAAATGCTCCTGGTATTGACTCTGTGAATGAGGGCCAACCTGTTCCACTATCAAATTTAGCACTAGACTCAAAAAGTTTTGCACCACAGTTCGCGCAATGATAAGATCCTTTACGTTTTTCTTTATTTAGTTTACTTGTTCCAGCACGTTCTGTTGCCTCTTCAAACATAATTTTTTTTTGTTCGTCCGTTAAATCTGGATTGATAATGTTATACTCGCTATCATCTTTTTTTAATTTTATATTAAATCCTATCAAATTATTTGCTATCGAACTGACAGGATAAATAAAAAAACCTAATACAGATGTGCTTAATAATTTTAAAAACTTTCGTTTACTACTCATAATAAAAATTTATAAAATTAGAGGAATAGTTCAATTAAAAATTATGACGCAATAAAAACTATAAATAAACAATAAAAAAGTTTATTTGTGATTTAAAAATAAAAATATATTAATTAAAAAGAGAATTTAACAGCAACTTGTATATGTTCAAATTGTAGTATTTATACAAGTTACTAAGGGAAATGAAACAAACCTTTGGTTAATGATATTCTGAATCAAAATCATGGTAATGAGCTACAAATATCAAATGTCAGGATAATCATTTTAAAATTAAATCACCATTCTGCTGCGGCCAAAATGTGAGTTAAACTGTTCTAAAAATATCTAACAACACATAAATAGTTAATCCACTCATAAAAATAATTATAAATAGATTAATTATTTTCCATATTTTCAAATTATCAGCATACTCAGAAAAAAATTGGGACATATAACCAATGAAAAAAAAAAACAATAACGAGGCTAATGATGCTCCGAGTCCAAATTTTATTTTTTCAACTAATAAAAAATTCTTAGAAAAATTTCCTAAAAAGAAAACAGTATCTGAATAAACGTGAGGATTTAAATAAGTAAAACTTAATGTTTTAAAAATTATTACAAATAAAGATGTTTTTTTATAATCTTTATTAAAATTAATTTTTTTATTTACTGATTTCATTTTAGAATAAATAAAATAAATTAAAAAAATAAGTAAAAGAATATTAAATATTAATTCTATAGTTGTAGTAAAATATTGATTAAAATAATAAAAAAGAAAAATACCTACAAATATTAAAAAACAATCTGAAATTGAGCAAATTAAACAAACTGTGAATGTGAATTGTTTTTTTAATCCCTGCTCTATTACGAATATATTTTGAGCACCAATAACTAAGATTAAACTTAGGCTGGTAAAAAAACCTAATACTAGAAGTTCCATTTAATTAACTAGACCTTCTCACAAAAGAAATTTCTTTGCAGTAAAACTAATTTTGAAGTTTTTAATCATTTTATGAATCAAATATCTATAATTATAAAATCTACCATATATGTTTTATAAATTAATTATATTTATACTTTATTTGTTTAATGTTTAGATTTAAGGTTTTTATTCTTTAAGATTTAGAAGTTCATCTAAAGACTTGTGTTTCTTCAAAGCCTGTAAAAATTTTGCAAGTGACATCAGCTCTTTTGTTGCAAATGGTTTAATTAAAATTTCAGATTTTTCTGTGGGCAATAGACCTAATTTTGTTGTGTATGAAACTAATTTCTTTTTTTTTAAAATATCAATTTTTCTTCTAACGGTTTCTTTGGCCATTTCTAAAATACTAGCAACTGCAAAAATAGTTAATTTTTTTTTGTTATATATTTCACCGACTTTTATTTGTCTTGTGTTTTCCCAAACAGCATCCCAATCACTTGCCTGTTTAGTATTGTGAACTAGATAGTGAGAACCAATTGTTGAAAGTATTACAAAAGATTCATAATCAATACCAATCATTGATCGAGATTCTTTAAATTGTCTGTTTCGGAAATTTATTAAGTGAAACAGTGTTTCACTGTAAGCTTCCAAATTTTTTTTCATTAAAAAAAATTAATCGGAATTAGCTGTTAGTGTTTTAATTTCTAAAATATTTTCATTAGGATCTTTTACAAAGAAAGTTTCTTGTTCGTATTTTGTGCCTTTAAATCTTAAATAAGGTTCATCGTAATATTTTGTTCCACTGTCTTTTAGTCTTTGTTTTAAACTATCAAAATCTTTTCTAGATAAGTGCACTCCGAAATGTGGCACTGAAACATTTCCCATATCAACATCATGTCTTTCACTATCTAATTTGTGCTCACTTTTATGCAAAGTTAATTCATTTCCCCAAAAATCAACATCTGCCCATTCTTGAGCTGAGTTGTCTAATCTGCATCCTAAGGTTTCACTGTAAAATTTTTTTGCTATCTCTAAATCTCCACACGGAATTGCCAGGTGAAAACAGTTGGTATTTTTGTACATAAATTATCCTTTAATTACTGAATATAATCACTATATAACTTGTAAATTTAAATTCAACCATCTTAGATATGAATAATTTTTTACAATCAATAATTGACAGAGATCCTGCGGCAAAGTCAAAATTAAGTTTAATTTTAACTTATCCTGGAGTAAAGGCTATTTTTTTTCATAGGATAGCAAATTTTTTTTCTACAGCAAAATTTGATTTGATTGCAAGAATTATATCTCAGTTTTCAAGATTCTTGACCGGTATTGAAATCCATCCAAAAGCAAAAATAGGAAAAAATTTATTTATTGATCACGGTATGGGAGTTGTTATTGGAGAAACTTCAGAAATTGGAGACAATGTAACTATTTATCATATGGTTACATTAGGTGGAATAGCTCCTAGTATAAATTCAGATAATCAAAGAAATGTTAAACGTCATCCAACCCTTGAAAATGAAGTTGTTATTGGGTCAGGTGCTCAAGTATTAGGTCCAGTGACTGTTGGATGTTGTGCAAAAATTGGAGCTAATGCTGTGATTACAAAAGATGTTCCAGAAAAAGCTGTGATGGTTGGTATACCTGCTAAAAATGTTGGTCTCGCAGATAGTGAATTTAAACCTTATGGTATTACTCCCGATAGTGATAAAAAATCAGATTAATGAATGATATTCAAAATGATTTTATTTCAGGTATTGGAAATACTCCTTTAATAAAATTAAGAGCAGCATCAGAAATTACTGGTTGTAATATTTTTGGTAAAGCAGAATTTTTAAATCCAGGTGGCTCTGTTAAAGATCGAGCAGCTCTTGCATTAATTAAAGATGCTCAAGATAAAAAATTAATTGCTAAAGGTGGAACAGTTGTTGAAGGAACTGCTGGTAACACTGGAATTGGATTAGGACTTTTAGGAAATTCATTGGGGTATAAAACAATCATAGTAATGAATGATAATCAAACCCAAGAAAAAAAAGATCTTTTAAGAAATTTAGGTGCTGAATTAAAATTAGTTCCAGCTAAGCCCTATAAAGATGATAACAACTTTGTTAAAGTTGCTGCACGATTAGCTGACGAACTTAGACCTTCTAATAATAATGGAGTAATTTGGGCTAACCAATTTGATAATGTAGCAAATGCTAAAGGGCATTATGAAGGAACTGGTAAGGAAATATGGGATCAAACCAATGGTAAAGTTGATGGCTTTGTATGCTCTTCAGGAACTGGCGGAACTATTTCAGGGGTAAGTAATGCACTTAAGGAAAAAAATAAGGATATAAAGATTTTCCTTTCTGATCCGAAAGGTTCTGCTCTTTATAACTTTATTAAGAATGGAGAATTAAAATCTGAAGGTGGATCTATAACAGAAGGTATAGGATCTAGTAGGATAACAGCAAACTTTAAAAATGCGAAAATAGACGATGCGTATTCAATTTATGATCATGAAGCCTTGCCAATTCTTTATGATTTAATTCAAAATGAAGGATTAAGCTTAGGAACTAGCTGTGGAATTAATATCGCAGGGGCTATTAGAATGGGTAAAGAATTAGGGCCTGGAAAAACGATTGTTACAATTCTTTGTGATAGAAGCGATAAATACGCCACTAAAATGTTTAATAAAAAGTTTCTTGAAGAAAAAGGACTACCAGTACCTAATTGGTTTTAAATATAAATCTTGTCAGCTAAACCGTAACAAAGAACACCACTTAATATAGTATGTGCCAATGGGCCATAAATTGCTTCATCAGAAGTTTTGTCTGTGTGTCCAAGTTTATTTATTTTGGTGCTATAGAAACCAACAATAAAAGCACATAGGTTTTGTAAAAAAATTAAGTTAAAGAAACCCCAAGTAGCTTCTAAGCCGTTAGGTCTTATAAAACCGACATAGATTGCCATTAAGGTTGAACCTATAAAAAAACATCCGAAAAATCTAACTACACCAGCACCTGTAGCATCCATCCCATATTTATCCAAAAAAGATTGAGTTTGGACAACACATCTAAATCCATAAAAAGCATAACCTGTAAAATGAATCAAAAATAGAATTAAATATAAAACTCCATTAAATTTTTCAACCATGATGAAACAATATCAAAAATAAATTTTGAATACACTTTATTTTATTAAATAAATAAATCTTATTCAATTGTGAGTTGATGTGAGTTTTGCATATTTGCTATACACATTTGACGCATGACGTTTTAATGAATGTGTAACAGTATTAAACTAAAAATAGACTGAATGAAATATTAAATAAAATTAAAGGAAAACTATGGACGCAAAAGAACAAACTAAAAAAGCATATGAGCTATTTAGTTCAGGAGATATGGAAACATTTTTTAAAGATATAATCGATGATGAAGTCGTTTGGACATTTCCAGGCAAAGAAGGTGTACATCCACTTTCTGGAGTTCACAAAGGAAAACAAGCTATGATGGCTGCAATGTCTAAAATCCCAGCTACTTGGCCAAATTTCCATTTAAAAGTTTTAGATATGATAAGTGAAGGTAATAAAGTATTCGCAATAGTTCATGCAACTGCGGATAACATGGATACTATGTTTGGTCACTATTTTGAAGTAAGTGACGAGGGGAAAACTAAAGTTATGATGACCTTTGATGATACACTTAGCATGTTCAATGCAATGAAGAAGTAAAGAACAATATGTCAATTTTAGAAAAACTAAATAAAGTCATCATGGAAAAAGATGGTGCGGCAGCAGCTGAGATAATTCATGATGATTATAAGAGGTATTCTCATCTTCAAGGAACTTATACTGAAAGTGGAAAAACAGGAATGATTGAGGCAATTAATAAAGGTTTCATGAAAGTTGATAAATATAGAATTTTATATGAAAACGATGAAATAGGTTTTGATCATTCTATTGTTACTTATGCCGAGGATGGAAACAAAGAAGCTTTAATGTGTTACTGGAAATTTAAAGATGGCAAAATTATAGAATTAGAAACTGGAGCTACAAAATTACCACAGCAGTAATTAATAAAAGGAGGAGATATATATGAGCAGTATAGAAGTCAAAACTTTTGATAAAGCAGATGAAGTAGTTGATAAGTTTAATAATGCTAAAATAGAAGCGGTTAAAGTTGGTGGTCAAAGGGTAGTCAGATTACATTTAAAACCAGGTTGGAGATGGTCCACAGATGTTAAGCCACATATTGGAACTGATAGTTGTCAGGCAAATCATATAGGAATAATCACCAAAGGTACTGTTTTTGCAAAACATGATGATGGAACAGAGGTTAGTTATACTGCAGGAGATTCTTATTCTGTAAAGCCAGGCCATGACGCTTGGGTTGTTGGTGACGAACCTGTTGAGGCGTACGAATTTGCAGGAGTTTGGGGAGAATAATGGTAAAAATTATTGGTAACTTTGAGGTTAAAGATTGGGCTCATTGGAAGAAAATGTTTGATGAGCATTCTAGTTCAAGAGAAACTGCGGGAATTAAAACAATTTACGTTGGAAATGAAATAGAAAATACAAATAAAGTGCATATCGTAATGGAAACACCTGCAGCGGATACAATGCAAAAGTTTATGCAAGATCCTGAAAATGCTAAAGTAATTGAACAATCAGGACACAAACAAGAGACGACAGTAATGAGTGTTTGCTCTGATTAATTAACAAAAAAAGGAGAAAAAATGAAATACTATATGGTAACTCACACTTTTAAATCGAAAGAAATGAAAGACAAATTTAACGAGGTTTTAGGCGGCATGTCCAGAGAAGATATGATTAAATCTTCCACTAGTGATAAAGCTAAATGCCAAATGACATATTACACTCCGGGTGATACTATGACAATGTTTTGTCATTGGATGGCAGAAAGTACTGATGCTATTAATGAACAACTTTCTCAGATGAATGATTTTTTTGAGCCTCACCAATTTACTGAGGTTAAAGAAGAAGTTTTCGATTTTAACAAATAGGAGGTAAAAATGAAAAAAATAATATTATCATTAATAATTTCACTATTAACAACTTACTCTTTAGCTGAAACAGGCAAATTTAATGCCTCTGGAGCTGGGTCTTGGGCAACGAATGTTATGAATGCTGGTAATGGAAATATGAGTATTACTTATGATGGTAATGCTGGACTTGCAGACAAAGAGCCAGGAAGTATTTTTGATAAGTCTACAATGCACTGTATTGGAGGACTAACTTTGGTTGCCGGAAAATTTGATGACGAAACAGGTATGTGTACTTTTTACCTAATGGATGGTGAAAAAGTCTTTATAAATTATAAAGGTAAAGGAACTGGAGGCCAAGGTGGATCTGGAGATTTTGTAATTGTTGGTGGAACTGGAAAATATGAAAAAATTTCTGGAACAGGTTTCTCTAGTAGACAAAATTTAAAAGGTAAAGCTGGAATGGCTCATTCACTAAATCAAATGAGTGGAAGTTATACTTATTAAATAACAAAGGAGAAAAAATGGAAAAAGAAATGTTAGCTATCTTAAGCTTAAAAGAAGGAAAGTTTGATACTTTTATGAGTTGGATGGCATCTGAGGAAGGAATGGGTGTTAGAAAAAGTGTAGCCTATCCAGAAAAAACTATTCCAGGAATTAAACCGGATAAAAGTGGGGTAATGTTTAAAGTTTCAGTTCACAATGAAGCGGGTATGAAAGAATTTGTTGCTGGGAACAATCCAATAGCAAAATCAATTTACGCAGAATGTGTAGCTGGTGTAAAACTTTATGAATTGACAAAAGTAGATATCTAATTAGGAGAATAAATAATATGAGTATAATGGTTAGATATGCTCCAAAATCTATGACTGCAGAGCAATATGATGCAATCGTAAAAAAAGAATATGAGTTAGGAATACATCCTCACAAAGGATTAGATTTTGAAGTATGCTTTGGTGAAGGAGATCAAATGAAAGTTTCAGTAGTTTACGACACAATGGAGTCTTTTGAAGATCATGGAAAGAAATTGGGGCCTATATTAGAAGAAATGGGTATTGACCCAGGAGAACCACAAATTTTTCCTGTTCATAATACAATTCATAGGGATGAATAGAAATGCCAGCTGGATATGTAATTTTTAATATCGAAGTTACAAATCCTGAAGCCTACAAACAATATGTTCAAAGTGT
Source organism: uncultured Pelagibacteraceae bacterium (assembly GCA_902617825.1). Classification (GTDB taxonomy): domain Bacteria; phylum Pseudomonadota; class Alphaproteobacteria; order Pelagibacterales; family Pelagibacteraceae; genus Pelagibacter. The sequence continues at coordinate 96,873 of CACMYE010000001.1, forward strand.
TAAGCCTATTGCTGAGAAATTTGGAGGAGAATATGTTGTTAGGGGCGGGAATAATCAGGTAGTTGAAGGAAGTTGGCAATATAGTAGAAATGTTGTTATAAAATTTCCTTCATATGAAAAAGCATTGGAATGGTACAATTCGAAAGAATATCAACCAATTAAACAAATCCGTATAGATAATGCAAAATCAAACGGAATAATAATACAAGGAGAATAAAAATGTCTATATTAGAAAAATACGAAGCTGCATTAAAAGATAAAGATGAAGCTGCAATGAATGAACTTTTACATGATGATTTTAAATTCACCATGCATAAATCAGGTAATACATTAAGTAAATCTGATGTAATGAAATGGGCAATGAGCGGTGACATTAACCAAAGAGACACAAGAATCGTTTATGAAAATGATGAAGTAGGTATTCACCATGCTTTTGTAACATTTGACGATGGAAATGTTGAGGCTGTAATGGCTGTCTATAAGTATAAGGATGGAAAAATAGTAAGTTTGGAGACAGGTGCTACTCCGATGCCTAAATAAATATATATAATTAGCGAGATTTCATTTAAACTCATTTAATGAGTCTCGCTACTTCATACTTGTTCCTTGGCGTTGCAGTTTTCCTAGGAGTTACTTCAAATAGTTTTGCTAAAAGTGCTGAAGGTTTTACTCTTCTCTTACCAAGTGTAATTACAGCAATTACAATAGTCTTATGCATGTATACGCTTTCTCTAGTTATGAAAAATATACCAATGGGAATTACTTACGCATCTTTTGCTGGTCTGACAATCATTGCAACTGTGGTGGTAGGTGTAATTAGATTTAATCAAGTTCCCAATATGTACTCTTTAATTGGCTTAGTATTAATTATCATTGGTGTGCTAATGGTGAATTTATTAGGTAATAATTAAAAATGTTTCCCAAAAAATATTCTAATTTGTTGTTTATATTGATTATGGGTTTTGGAATGAGTTTATTTATGACCCTAATTATTACATATATTAATACTGGTATAGATAAAGAATTTATAAATAGATTTTTAAAAGCTTGGGCTGTAGGATTGCCAATAGCTATATCAACGGCTTTGATAGTTGGGCCAATTGCTCGAAGATTTGTAGATAAAATTACAAAGTAAAATTTAAATTTTTTTAAGTGGACTTAATAATTTAAGTATTTTTTTATGCACTAATTTGTTAGCTGACACTAAAGTATTATCCCTTTTAATAATTTTTTCATTTCTCCAGTTCGTAACCACTCCACCCGCGGCTTTTATAATAGGTATAGAGGGATGAATATCCCAAATATGGTTACCACATTGGATTGCTATATCTAAAGTACCATCGGCTACTTGCATATAACTTAACGCGTCAGACGTTGGAAAGTTGTTCAATTGTAGTATTTTAGAAATTTTTTCCTGTTGTTTAAAAGAGAGATTTCCATGAAATGCTGCTGTTAGTTTTATTCCTTTAAATTTAGCATCTATATTTACTTTCAATTTTCTTTTTTTCCCATTTTCAAAAACATATGCATTTTTATCTGTTTCATTTAAATAGTATTTTTTTAAAATAGGAAAATTAACAAGTCCTATAATTGGACTGCCCAAATGATTTAATGAAATTAAGTTACTCCATGTAGGGCTGCCTATTACAAAAGATCTTGTTCCATCAATTGGATCTATGATCCAAGAAAATTCACTTTTTGATTTTGTATGTCCAAATTCTTCACCAATAATCTGATGAGAAGGGAATTTTTTCTTTATTTTTGATCTGATAAATTTTTCAAATGCTTTGTCTGAAGTTGTAACTGGGTCATAAAGCTTACCTTTAAGTTTATTGGATACTTTAAAATTACTTAATTTTGAGTAATACAGTTTAGTTAAGTCTTTAGCTAATTGTTTTAGAAAATTAGCAAATATTGGATATTTTTTTGAATCAAATTTATTCACAAAGAACTCATACTATTTAATTTATGTTGATTAAAGTTAAAATTTAAATAATTCTTGATTGTATTTATGAAAATAGAACTTGTTGAAAATAAAATTTACTTCATCAGTAGCTCACTGAAAAAAGAAATTCATCCATTTTGGCTAAGAGAAAGAGTTAATGGAGAGGAGTTTTTAGATAAAAATACACAACAAAGGCTATTTGATCCTACTTCTTTAAATAGTAATATCGCTATAAGCAAAGCAAGTATTTCCGACGATTATCTTGTGATTAATTTTAATGATGGTGTTCACTCAAAATTAAACATTGAAAAAATTGCTTCAGAATTTTCAAATGAAGATAAAGTTATTAAGTCTATTGATAAAGTTAAATGGAACTCTGATTTAAAAAATATTAAAAATTTTGAATACCAAGATGATCTTTTTGACAGCAAAGAAATGCATGATTTACTTATTTCTTTTTACCAGTATGGGTTTGTAATTATTAAAAATGTTCCAACAAATGATAATTTTATTGTAAAATTTGCAAATTCTATTGGTAGTGTTAGAAGAACAAATTTTGGTGAACACTTCAATGTAAAATCTAAGCCAGATCCTAATGACCTTGCTTATACTTCTTTAGCACTTGCACCTCACACAGATAATCCTTATAGAAATCCAGTTCCATGTATCCAGCTATTACACTGTATTGAAAATAAAGTTAATGGTGGTCTGTCTACCTTAGTTGATGGTCTAACAGTCACAGAAGATTTAAAAACTGATCATCCTGAATTTTATAAAATTTTGACTGAAATAAAAGTCAAGTTTAAATTTATAGATAAAGAAATTGTTTTAGAAAATTGGTCACCTTTAATTGAATTAAGTGATGATAGAGAATTCAAGCAAGTTCGGTTTAGTCCAAGACTTGATTTTGTACCAGTCCTTGATAAAGATAAATTAGATTTATATTACAAAGCACGAAAAAAATTATCTGAGAAGTACAACTCTGATAAATATAAAATTGAATTTAAACTTTCAGCTAAAGATTTAATTATGATGGATAATTATAGATTATTACACGGTAGAACAGCTTACCAAGCATCTGAGGGCGAAAGATTTTTACAAGGATGTTATATAGATTATGATAGTACCGAAGGTAAACTTAGACACTTAAAGAGAAAATTTAATCTTTAAATAAATTTTCAATCTGTGCTTCAGCATCTTTTATAGATTTTTCATAATCAAGAGCCATTTGGTCAGCACTGATCACATCTACTTTTTCTATTCCAAAAAAATTTAATATAAATTTTAACCATGGTGTAAGAAAATCTTCTGAACTATTTAATTTGGTACCACCAGATGTTATAACCAAATAGGCTTGTTTATTTTTAAGTAGCCCTTCTCGTCTTCCATTTGGTTTAAATTTAAATGTTTCTCCAATTCTTGCTGCTAAATCTGACCATGCCTTAAGCGTAGCAGGAGGTCCATAATTATAAATTGGCGCAGAAATAATTACAATATCACTTTCCTTTAGCTCTTTTACAAGTTTATCAGATAACTCGAACATTTTTTTATGATGCTCTGTTTGATCTTTCTCTTCAATTTTCATTCCAGACTCAGTTAGACCGCTTACAAAAAGCATCTCTTCATCCAAATCACGATATAAAATTTCGTCTCCTGGTTTTTTTATTTTATCTAAAAGTTTTTTAGCTAATGCGCGAGAGGTAGATCCTTTTTTTCTTGCACTAGAATCTATTTGATAAATTTTCATTAATTAGTTTTATCCGAAATTTTGCATAAAAGGAAAAACTTTAATTATATAAAAACCGATTGCTTGTAATTGATTAGTTAGAATTAAAATACCTGTAACTAGAAGAGTTATTCCTCCTATTTTTGAGATTAAATTTATATTTTTTCTAAAATTTTTAGAAAATAATAAAAATCTTTGAATTAAATATCCTGACAACACAAAAGGTATAGCTAAGCCTAAAGAGTAAGATATCAGTAATATTATTGCTCTTGATAATGTTTCTTCGATCGAGGCAAGAGCTAAGATAGATCCTAAAATAGGTCCGATACAAGGAGTCCATCCAAAACCAAATGCAAGGCCTATAACATAAGGAAATAAAATATTTCTAGATTCTTTAGCATCAAATCTTTTTTCAAAATTCAGATATGGGATATTAATAATACCTAATAATTGAAATGAAAATATTACAATAATTATTCCTGCAACAATTCTTAAGAACTCTGAGTTTTGTAAAAGTGCTTGGCCTAAAAAGGAAGCTGATGCTCCCAATAATACAAATACAGTTGAAAAACCTAAACAAAATAAGACCAAAGGAAAAAAATTTGCTTTTTTTGAATCTATAACATCTTGTAGTGATTGACCTGAAATATATGAAACATATCCTGGAATTAAAGGTAGAACACAAGGTGATAAGAAACTTATTAATCCAGCACCAAAAGCAATTGAGAACTCAAACATTATCCAGTATTCTTCATAGCTGCAGATATGCCTGCTATTGATGTTAAAAGTGCATCATTCAGATCTTTTTTATCAGAGAATTTTTTACTTTTTTTAAGCTTATGTATAACAATAGGCTGAATTATATTTAGTACTTCTGAATATATACTTCTCACAATTATCAATGTTCTAAATTGTTTTCTCGTTAAAAAAATCTCTTTTGTCGTAATTTTTTTGTTCAGTTTTTTTATTGTTTCAAATTGAAATCTAAGTTTTTTTCCCACTCTTTTTAATTTTCGATCAGCTAAGTATTCCTCATAAATTTTAGATATTTCTGGATCAGCCTTTGTAATTACCATATCAAGTATATCTAACATTGAATTAAAAAAGGGCCAATGTTTTTCCATATCTAGCAAAGTTTTTCTAAATTTTTTTATATATGCATATCTTAAAGCTTCAGCGCTACCTAACCACGCAGGTAACATTAATCTAATTTGTGTCCATGCAAATACCCAGGGTATAGCTCTTAAACTTTTGATATTATCTATATTTTTTCGTTTTGATGGTCTAGATCCAATAGATAATTTTCCAAGAGCTAAATGAGGTGTAACATTTTTAAAATACTTTATAAATTCTGAACTTTGATTAATATTTTTTCTATATGAGCTTTTAGAAATATCAGACATCTTCTCAATTAGTGATCTCCATTTTTCTTTTGGAACTGGTGGTGGGTTAAGTGTTGCTTCAGTTACAGCACCTATATAACTACATATATTATATTCAGCTATGGGTTCGTAACCATATTTTTGCTGGATAACTTCACCTTGATCAGTAATTCTTATATTTCCATTCACTGAATTTGGAGGTAAAGATCTTAAAGTTGCTTGAATTGGACCTCCTCCTCTTCCAGCAGAACCCCCTCTTCCATGAAAAAAACTAACTTTAATACCATATTTTTTTGCTGATTTAACAATTTGCTCTTGTGCTTTATATTGATTCCAACTTGCACATATTTTACCTGCATCTTTGCTGGAGTCTGAGTAACCTATCATTACTTCTTGTTTATTATTTATTAATTTTTTGTACCATTTTTTTGAAAACAAGTTTTTCATTATTTGATTTGCATTAACTAAATCATCTAAAGTTTCAAATAATGGAACCACTCTTAATTTATTTACTATCTTTGCCTCTTTTTGAAGAAATGAAACTGCTAAAATATCTGAAGCAGAAGTTGTCATTGAAATTACATAAGCACCTAAACATTCAGAAGGTTCCTCAGCAAGTATTTTAAAGGTAGACCAAACTTCGCTATTTTCTTTATTAGAAAATTTAAAGTTATTTATACAGTTATTTTTTGAAATTAATTTAGATTTTAAGAAGTAAATTTTTTCTTCTTCAGTAAATTTGTAATAATTTTTATTAAATTTTTTCTTAACTAACTCAGCAATTAATTGAGTGTGTCTGGAAGACTCTTGTCTAATATCTAATCTGGCCAAATTTATACCAAAGCACTTTGCTCGTCTCATAAGATCTAATAAATCTCCACTAGCAATATTTTCATTTTGATTTTGCTCTAAGGACTCCCTTACAACTCTTAAGGGCTTTAAAATTTCTTCTGTAGAACTTAATAAGTTATTTTTGTTTAAAGGTTGTTTATTAATTAAATGTTGTTCAATAGATCTGTGAGTTAACCTCATTTTATCTCTTAAAGGTCTTAAAAAGACTCGATAAGGTTCAAAAGATTTACCTACTCGTTTCATTATTTTTTTTGAACATTTTTTCATAGAATAAGATCTTATAATTTTTGTTAAAGTCTTTTCATAAAGTTTTGCAGCTTCCCATCTGGATAATAAAATTACTTCTTTGGTAACTTTAGATGTTACGTTAGGATTTCCGTCTCTGTCACCTCCCATCCATGAGCCAAATTGAATAGGATTAAAATTTTTTGGTAAACCCTTATTCATATTTTTTACAAAAATAGAATTCAATCTTCTATATACTTTGGGAATTGTATCCCAAAGACTATCCTCAATAATAGCTAAACCCCACCTTGCTTCATCGAATGGAGTTGGTCTTGTTCTTTTAAGATCATCTGTGTTCCAGATAATTGAGAATTCATCTCGTAGCTGTTTATTTAATGACTTTAATTTTGAGGGGTAGGATTTAAAAAGATCTCTTTGTTCTAAAATTTCAATAATTTTGTGATATTTTTGAATTATAGTTCTTCTTTTTACTTCTGTTGGATGAGCAGTTAATACTATTCCAATATCTAGATTTTTCGCAAGATTATAAATTTTACTATTTGGTATATTTTTGTTTTTAAATAGATTTTTAAAGATTTCTTCAATAAATATATTGTATTTTAAGTTTTTCCTTTTTGTTTCATATTCATCTAAATTCCTAGCTGTATCGATAGACTCTGCTAAATTTATAAAGTTTATAAGATGACTAAATGCTCTAGTTAATCTGAAAGTATCTTTAGGGTTGGCACTTTTTATAGTTTTAACCAATTTTTTGAACGATTTATTACTTTTAAGATTAATTTTATTGGCTTTTGAGAGTTTTCTTACTTTTTCAACTAAATTAAAAAACTTTATACCTTCTTGATCTTTAATTACTTCGCCAAGAGTAGTTCCAAGATGACGGATATCCTCTCTGAGTAACTTTGTTGGTATTCTTTCATAGTAAAGATCTCTTTTTTTCATCGACTAAAATAAATTTTTTTTGCAGTAATCCTTTAGAGTTTGTTTTTACACTAAATAAAGAACCTGAGTATCTATATTTTCGCAATTCAGCACTGTTCATGCCCTTCGTAGCAGATGTTACAAAAAGTTCGTTATTATTAAGTCCACCAAACGTACAATTAGTGATATTTTTTGCCTCAAATTGAATTCTATGTATTAATTTCGCTTTGTTATTAAAAACTGAAACACACGCCCCATGAAAATGGGCAACCCAAAGATTTTTCTTATTATCTAAAGTCATACCGTCTGGTGATCCGTCACTTTTAGAAAAAGTTTTAAAAATTTTTTTACTTTGAATTTTATTTCTTTTATCAATTTTAATTTTATAAATTTTTTTTTTCGAACTATCTGTGTGATAAAAATTATATTGATCTATAAAAGCTGGTCCATTAGTAATTCTATATTTTTTATCAATTTTATTTATATTTAAATTTTTATCTAATTTGTATAAAGACCCTTTTTCGATTTTTCTCTCTAGATTATCCATTGTTCCAAACCATAGATTACCGATCGGATCTGTTTTACCGTCATTAATTCTATTAAATTTAATATCTGACTCAATTGGAATAGTTTTAACAATTTTTTTTGTTTTAAGATTTTGAATTCTAATCTCTCCTTGTAATCCTAAAATAAATATATCTTTTTTAACATGACTTAAAAAACCAATCTCTTTATTTACTTTAAAAGTTTTCTTTTTTTTTGTTCTTAAATTTAAAGAAAAAATTTTTTTTTTTTTAATATCTACAAAATAAATTGAGTTATGTTCTTTTACCCATAAAGTACCTTCACCTAACGTACAATTTAATTTCCAAAGAGTTTGTGGCTTATAGGTTTTTATTTTCACAAAATATTAAAGAGAAACAACTTTTGAATTTTGCTCACCTAAACTTTCTATTGATAACCTTAGTGTATCACCAGCTTTTAAAAACTGCTGAGGTTTCATACCCATACCAACACCTGGAGGAGTTCCAGTAGTTATAATATCACCTGGTTGTAATGACATAAATTTACTTAAATAAGATACTATAAAGTAAACGTTAAAAATCATAGTATTAGTGTTGCCGGTTTGCATTCGTTTACCATTAACATCCAAACTCATTTTTAAATTATTGATATCTGGTATCTCATCCTTGGTTACTAAATAAGGTCCAATCGGTCCATAAGTATCATGTGATTTACCTTTTACCCATTGACCCATTTTTTCTATTTGCCATTCCCTTTCACTTATATCATTCACAAGACAATATCCTAATATGTGATCTTCAGATTGATCTTCGGATATATGTTTAGTTTCTTTTCCAATAACTATTCCAAGTTCAACTTCCCAATCTAACTTTTTTGAACCTGAAACAATTTGAATGTCATCGTTTGGGCCGTTAATAGAGCTTGTCGCTTTCATGAAAGTAATTGGCTCAGATGGTGGCTCGGCACCAGTTTCGGCAGCATGATCAGAAAAATTAAGACCTATAGCTATAAATTTTCCAGGTTTTGCAACACAAGAACCAATTCTTTCGTGATCATTTAATATAGGAAGTGAGGATAAATCTACATTTTTTAGTTTTGAAATAGTCTCAAAATTTAAATGATCAGGAATTAAGTCTACTATGTGAGAACTTAAATCTCGAATTTTACCATCTTGACCTAAAACACCAGGTTTTTCATTTCCTTTTTGTCCTACCCTTAATAATTTCATAGTTCTCCTCCTAAATTAAATTGAAATTCCACCATCAACAGAAAATGTTGTTCCTGTTGTAAAAGTTGACTCATCGCTTGCTAAATAAATAGCTATCGCAGCTATTTCTTCAGCAGTGCCTAATCTTCCCATGGGTTGTCTTGCAATAAAATCTTTTTTAGCTTGGACAGGATCAGGGCTTTGGTTAACTCTATCTTGCCAAGAAGGTGAAAATACTGTTCCAGGTGCAATGGAGTTACACCTAATATTTTTTTTAACAAAATCTGCAGCAATTGACTTAGTTAGACCAATCACAGCGCCTTTAGTTGTCCCATATACAAATCTATTAGGAAATCCTTTTAAACTTGAAGCGCAAGATGAAACATTAACAATACTTCCAGAATTTTGTTTTATCATTAATGGCAAAATTGCTTTACACATAAAATACATTGATTTTACATTTACAACACTTGAGAAATCCCAATCAGTTTCTTCACAATCTAGTATTGTTCCATGATGAACAAAGCCAACTGCATTGAACAAAACATCAACTCTATCTAAATTTTTTGCAAACTCTAATATTGATTTTTGATCTGTTGAGTCTAATTTATTAATTTTTATTCCAGGATATTCATTATTTAAATCAGCTAAAGTTTTATCATTTATATCTGTGGCAGTAACATTGGCTCCTTCATTATGAAATGCAATTGCTGTTGCCCTTCCAATTCCTTGTCCTGCTGCTGTTACAATAATTTTTTTACTTTTTAATCTATCGCTCATTTTTGATTCATCCTTTCAATCTCTTTATACAATGAACTATGATCATCATTACCGTGACCATTTTCAACTAAAGTTTTATACATTTGTTTAACTAAATTTGAAATAGGTAAATGAGTATTAAAACTATTTGCACACTCTAAAATATTATTCATGTCTTTTAGTTGAGTAAATGTTTTACCCTTTGGACTGAAATCTTTGCTAATCATTCTTTTACCATGAGTTTGTAATACCTTACTATCTGCCCAGCCTCCACTTAATGCACTAATCATTTTATTCGGATCAGCTCCAGCTTTTTCACACAATGTGACAGCTTCAGCTACAGCACCTATTGTTAAACCAACAATAATTTGATTTGCTAGTTTTGAAACCTGTCCACTTCCAACAGGTCCAACCAAAGTAGGATTGCCCATCTTTTTAAGAATACTCTCGACTTCATCAAATACTTTTTGTTCTCCACCTGTCATAATCGCAAGAGAAGCTTCTTCAGCACCAATAGTTCCTCCTGAAACTGGAGAATCTAAATAATTAATTTGTTTCTTTTTTAGATTATTAGCATGTTTTATTGCTGTTTCTGGCTTAACTGAACTCATATCAATTATGGTTGTTCCAGGTATTAAATTATCAATAAAATCGGTATCTCCCATTACCTGATCAACAGCAGCATCATCCGTTAGCATTGTTATAATAACTTCACTATTTTTAACTAGTTCAGCTACCGATTCTGAAATTTCGGCCCCAAATTCTTTTAATGAATTAGCTTTATGTATTGATCTATTAAAAACGTTTAATTTACATCCAGATCTAAGTAAATTTTTTGCCATTGGAAAACCCATTAATCCAATTCCAATAAAACCAATTTGTTTCATAATTTACGATTAGACCTTTTAAAATTTTTTAGACAATATCGACATTGTCATTAATGTTTAAAACTATTAGATTGCTCATAATAATATTATATAACTTATATTCTAACAAACCATTAATTTTAAATGCTTAAAAAAAGAAACAAAACATTAAGAAGTGAACATTGGTTTAATAATCCAAAGAACCCTGACATGACTGCATTGTATTTAGAAAAATATATGAATTATGGTCTTAAGAGAAAAGATTTACAGTCTGGAAAACCTATTATTGGAATAGCTCAATCTGGAAGCGATTTATCACCTTGCAATAGACATTTTTTGTCATTAAGTAAAAAAATTAAAGATGGGATTAAAAAAGCTGGCGGTGTACCCATGGAATTTCCAACACATCCAATTCAAGAAACTGGCAAAAGACCAACAGCAATGTTGGATAGAAATTTATCTTATTTATCACTTGTAGAGATACTTTACGGATATCCAATTGATGGTGTGATATTAACAACAGGATGCGATAAAACTACACCTGCTGCATTGATGGCAGCCGCAACTGTAAATATTCCTGCAATTGTTCTTTCTGGAGGACCAATGTTAGATGGTTTCTACAAAGGTAAATTAGCTGGGTCGGGTACTATAATTTGGGAGGCACGAAAGTTATTAGCAAAAGGTGAGATAGATTATAACGAGTTTATGGACATGGCTGCATCATCAGCTCCAAGTGTCGGACATTGTAATACAATGGGTACCGCTTCCTCAATGAACTCAGTTGCTGAAGCATTAGGAATGTCTTTGCCTGGATGTGCTGTTATACCCGCACCATACAAAGAAAGAAAACATATTTCATTTGAAACAGGTAAAAGAATAGTTGGAATGGTGCATGAGAATTTAACACCTTCAAAGATTATGACTAGAAAGGCTTTTGAAAATGCAATTGTTGTTGCAAGTGCTATTGGTGGATCAAGTAATTGCACAACACATTTAAGTGCAATAGCTAAACATATGGGTATAAAGTTTAATTTATCTGATTGGCAAAAATTAGGTCATGAAATTCCTCTACTTGTAAACTGTCAACCAGCTGGAGAATATTTAATGGAAAGTTTTTACAGTTCAGGTGGTGTACCTGCTGTAATGAAAGAACTAATAAAAAATAATAAAATTCATAAAAATTTATTAACTGTCACAGGTAAAAATATTGCTCAAAATTTAAGAAAAAATATAAAAGTAGATCCTAAAGTGATTAAATCATTCAAAAATTCTCTTGCTAATAAAGCTGGATTTTTGGTTATGAAAAGTAATTTTTTTTCAACAGCAATAATGAAAACTTCTGTAATTAGCAAAGAATTTAAAGATAGATATCTTTCAAACCCCAAGCATTTAAATGTTTTTAAGGGTAATGCAGTAGTTTTTGAAGGACCAGAGGATTACCATAAAAGACTAAATAGTAAAAAATTAAAAATTGATGAAAACTCTATTTTAATCATAAGAGGTTGTGGTCCAGTTGGTTATCCTGGTTCGGCAGAAGTAATTAATATGCAGCCACCTGACAGATTACTTAAAAGAGGAATTAATACTTTGCCAACACTTGGTGATGGAAGACAGAGTGGTACATCAGCTAGTCCATCAATTCTTCACGTTTCACCTGAATCAGCTGTTGGTGGAGATTTAGGTGTAGTAAAGACTGGGGATAAAATGAAAATAGATTTAAATAAAAGAAGAGTTGATTTATTAATTTCACAATCTGAATTCAAGATTAGAAGAAGAAAAAGAAAAAAATTTAAAGTAAATAATCAAACACCTTGGCAAGAAATTTTTAGAGATACTGTAGGTCAACTTGAAGATGGTGCTTGTATTAATTTAAGAGGCAAGTATCTTAAGGTATCTACTTCAAAAGGCATTCCAAGAAACTCTCATTAAAAAAAATTAATTTTAAATTTCATTTTACAAGATAAAATAATTACTGAACTGATTTGGGATATCGGGAATATACTAAAGCATCAGGTTGTATTCAATAAATATATTTTATCAAAATGAAAATAAACTAATTGAATTTATTTTAATTATAATTACTTTTTTCATAAGGAGGTTATTATGTTAAATCTATCACCACCTGATACTTAGCTGAATAGCTTTATATTTCAAAAACAAACAAAGAATAAAATCCATTTGGATTTAAATGCCAAAGAGGCGATATAAGGGAGCTCTTTAGGTAATAGCTTAAAGAGCGAACCCTTAAAACTTAATTAATTGATTTTAAAATTTCTAGTGGAAGTGGTGCTTCTGGATATTTTTTTTGACATAATTTTTCATAAGTTTCACAAAAACCTATAATTATCTTTAATACTTTATCTTTTTTTGAATTTTCATTAATTATTAAATCAGATATTAAATTATTACGGCTTTCCTCTAATTCTTTAATTTGTTCTCCTGTAAAAAATTCACCAGTCTCTATTTCCCAGTAAGTATTATTTAATTCATCATCATTTAGTTGATTTAATTTATTTTGTAATTCAATTATTGTTAGATCATCGGTTTGCTTATTTCTCATCGGGGAATTCTTTAACTTTCCAAGACATTTATCCATTAGTCCTTCAATGAAATGATCATAAGGTCTTCCTTTTGCTAAATCACTAAAATGATTGCTGCTGAAGTATTTATTAATAGCTGACTGAGTTGAAATTTTTTCTTTACCTTTGATTACAGCTATTTGAACATATATTTCCTGACTAATATATTCCTCAAGATGATCTATTACTTTTTGTGGTATCACTGCTTTATAAGATAAATTAATGAGGCATTCTGTATTTGCTATGGCATGCCTTACAACTGCTCCACATAAATTCTCGAAGCGTAGCACGAATATCATCACTGTCTTCAATAACCGAAGTAAGTTTTATCATGTTATCTGAAGATTTTTGCATCAAAGCATTAAAAGCGTCTTTCTCTTCCCAAATAATAGGTGAAGACTCTGTCTTAAATCCCTCTTTGGTGTTTTCAGGAAATAATCCTAGCAATGTTTTATAATTTTCACTCATTTCAATCATCAATTCTTTTGCTCTGTCAAAATCTCCCTTTGAAGATAAAGCTTGGACTCGCTTTGCTGTGCTGTAATTCTTACTAAATAAAGCCTTTCTAGCTTTTATAATTTCTTCTACAGTTTCAGCATTAGCAGAAAAAGTAAAGATTAAGGAAAAAATAATTATGAGTATTTTTATTATTTTTAATTGTTGTGTCATGAGTTTTATATTGTCATGAATACTGAAAATTTCCCATCAATAAGTTGATAAATAACATAAGGCTCCTCCTTGTCACCTGGCATACCTGGTGTACCAATAGGCATTCCAGGCAGTGCTATTCCATCAATATCAGGTTGTTCTTTTAATAATTTATTTATGGCTTCTATTGGAACATGACCCTCAATAAAGTATTTATCCATAATTGTGGTATGACAAGACTGCATTTCTAATGGAATAGTATATTTTTGTTTTATTGTATGAAGACTTTCCATATCCGTTCGTTTTACTTTAAATTTTTCTTTTTCTAAAAATAAAGCATAACCATTACAACATCCACAAGAAGGAGTTTTAAAAACTTCGACAATTTGTTTGTTGTTAATATTAGCTAAAGTATCTTTTTTATCTGTGACAAAATTAAGGATATATATGAACGATAGTGTTAATATTGTTGTAATAGATAATTTAATTAAATTATTTTTTTTTATCATATATTACAATGTATTTAAATTTAACAGGATTTAAAGAGCTTTAAAATAGACAAAATGTAACATTATTCATAATTTAATTTTATGATGGTGTAAGTTACTTTTAGATTTTATTTATGTTATATTTGGAAATTAAATGAAATTGAAAAATAACTTAACAGAGTATGGCATTATTTCAAAGCTGTTACATTGGCTGAGTGCAATATTGCTCCTAATTCAAATTCCTCTTGGTTTTTATTTAGTTGATCTTGATTTTGGGGAAGAAAGATTAAGTATAGAAAATATTCACATTATAATAGGTTTAACAATATTTTACTTAGTTATTATAAGATTACTGAATAAAATTTTTAACCCTACTCCAAAATTAGATCCAAGTATTTTTAAAGGTCAAAGGTTTATTGCCACACTAAATCATATTCTTTTATATGTTGCAATTTTATCAATAACCATTTCAGGTATTTTAAAAAAATTATTTAATGGTGAAACATTGGTAATATTTTTTAAAGAGATTAAAATTCAAGATAACTTTGAATTAGCTGATCAATTTTATAACATTCATATATTCTCTAATTATACAATTATAGCTCTGATTGCCCTCCATATTTCTGCTGTCATAATTCATAAGCTATTTTTTAATGAAAATTTGTTAAAAAAAATTCTCTAAAATATTTAGTGACAATTAATTCCAAACTTTTTTAATCTCCAGTAATTATAAGGCCATGGAGTTAAAAAACCTACAATCAGCATAATAGGTACAACCCACCAAGTTAGAATTGCACCACCAGTTAAAATATAATCTGTTGAATTCATCATAATTTCCATACTAAGCATTGAAATTAAACTCATTCCTGATGCTGTCTTTACTGCTCCATTAAATGAGAAACCTTGACGTATTAAAATTATAGTCTCTAATATTATACTTGTGATTAATCCATTTATAATCGCTAAAATCATTATACCTAGTAGAGGAAAGGGTATCTTTGTTAATTGAAAAAATAATATAGTTCCAAAATCACCAATAGCACAACCAAGTAAACACCATGCTGTATTTTTTGCACTTCTTTTCCAGGTGTGCTTACAGGCCCAATCAAATGTAGAGGAAGTCATTATATTTTGATAATAATAATTTATGATTTTAAAACAACTCTTTGATACCAAATCGTCTACCTATACATATCTTATTGCATCGGCAAATGGTCGCGAAGCTTTAGTTATAGACCCAGTTGAGGAAAATGTTAATGACTATATCAATCTTCTTAAAGAATTGGATCTTAAACTTGTTAAAGTTATAGATACGCATATTCATGCTGATCACGTTACAGGGGCCTCCAAATTAAAAAGTAGTACGAATTGTACAACTATTATGGGTGAAAATTCTCCTGCGGAGACTGTTGATATAAAACTTAAAGACGAGGAGACAATTAAAATTGACCAATTACAAATAAAAGCGTTGTACACACCAGGACATACATCTGACAGTTACAGTTTTTTATTAAATAATTGCTTATTTTCAGGTGATACTCTTTTAATTAATGGTACTGGAAGAACAGACTTTCAAAATGGTAGCTCAGAGGATGCTTATAATTCTTTATTTAACAAATTACTAAAATTACCTGAGGATACAATTCTTTACCCTGGTCATGATTATAATGGAAAAAAGGCAAGCACCATTGGTAATGAAAAGAAATTTAATCCAAGACTTCAAGTTGAAAGTGTTGACCAATATATTGAGATAATGTCCAATTTAAATCTATCTAAACCAAATATGATTGAAACAAATATAGCAAGGAATTTAAAGCTTGGTAGTTGAGTTAAATACCCCTTTAACAAGTAAAGGGGTATAGTTAAATAACAAGAGAGACAATTAATTTAGATAAAAATATATAAATTAATTAGTCCATTTATGTCAGATTTTTTATAGATGGAGTAATATTAATTAATCAAAACTGGTATGCATAATGCACATTTAAACAAGTAAAAATATTATAAACCAATATGATATTAATCCTGAGAATATAGTTGCTATAACATTTTTTGAAAAGTAGCCCACAATAATTGCAACTATTGCTCCAAAAATTTTAGGATCATTAATTTCAATATAAGTCCCATAATCATTAATAAAAATTGCTGGAAATATTATTGCGGGAAAAACAGCCGAAGGAACATAAGCTAATACTGCTTTTATTTTTTCTCCAAGCATATCTCTATCTACTAATGCTATCATTGTCATTCTTGTAAAATAGGTCAATATACCTGCAATAATAATTGATAACCAAGTCATCTTTTAAACCTCGATATCAGTCCTGCAATTAACAGTGCAATAATAGGTGAGATGATTATGTATAATTTAAATGGTGCATTAAAAAATATTAATGAGCTTGTACCACCAACAAGCATAACAATCACATGATCAATTTTTTTTAAATCTTGCACAATAATCGCAATGAAAGTTAAAGGTATTGCAAATTTTAATCCTAGCTCATCAGGCACAAAAGAGCCTAGTACAATTCCTGATAACGTAGCAATTTGCCAGCAGATCCAAAGAGTAGCTCCAGTACCTATTAAATGGTAATGCAGATATTGTTCAGATTTATTTTTTTTGAAAAATTTATTAGACTCAGCAAAACCTTGGTCAACTATTAAGTATGAAATTAGCAATTTTTTTATAAAAGATAATTTTTCTAAATATTCAGATAAAACTGCTCCATACAACAAATGCCTTGAATTAATAACACCAACAGATGTAACGGCAACCAATGAGGATGCACCTCCAGATAATAATTGTAAAAATACAATTTGTGAAGCTCCCCCAAATATAATAATCGACATCCCATAAACTAAATAGGGATCAAAACCAAGCTCAACACCAATTGCTCCACAAATAATACCAAATGGAATTACCGAAAGCATATGTGGTGCAACATCTAACATTCCTTTTGTGAATAATTTTTTTTTGGAAAGCATTTTCGTTTGTATTAAAAACAAACAATATGATCAATATTAATTGGCCTCTTGATACCAAATTTTTCATCTACTTCGTGTTGATGAACATGGTGAGAATGAACAAAAACAGGAATCAATAAATCGCTATTAGTTTTTAAGGTATAAATAAAATTTGTGCCTCTAAATTTCCTATCAACAACCTCTAACTTAAGATTGCTTTGATCATCATGTTCAAGATCTTCTGGTTGTAATAATAATTGAACATCAGAACCTTTTGGGTAGTGTTTAATAAAATTACCCTTAATTGTACCCAAATCTTTATTTTCTAATGAATTTTCTCCTGTTACCTTAGCTGGAATTAATATTCCTCTATTTAAAAAATTTACTACTTCAACTGAGTTTGGGAAATGATAAACATTATAAGGATCATCAAACTGCTTTATCTGACCATCTAAAATAATGGCACATTTATTTCCTAGATAAAAAGCCTCATAGGAGTCGTGAGTAACTATTATCGTAGTAATTTTTAATCTACTCAATATTTTTTTTAATCTAACTTGAATTTCCTCTTTAAAACTTTGGTCAACATTTGATAGTGGTTCATCTAATAACAAAAGATCAGGTTGAGTTAATAGAGATCTTGCAAGAGAAGCCCTTTGTGCTTCACCTGCGCTTATCTCATGTGGATATTTAGATAATATTTTTGAAATATCTAGGAACTCTATTATTTCTTTAAAGCTTATTTTCTTTCTTCTTTTTCCCTTATTTTTCTCTGCACCTAACAATATATTTTTTTCAACAGTATAATGTGGAAATAGACTGTTATCCTGGAAAGCTAAAGATATGTTTCTATGCTCGGGTTCAATATTTTCTTTTTTTGAGGATAGCAATTTACCATTTAATTTAATTGATCCTTTATCAATTTTTTCTAATCCAGCTATTGTTCTAAGTATAGTTGTTTTCCCAATACCTGAAGGACCAAGAATACATAAGGTTTCCCCCTCATTTTCTATATTAAAAGAGGCATTTTTAACCTTAGTTTTACCACCTATGGTAAAATCAACATTTTTAATTTCTAAAAAATTTTTAATCATTTTTCTCTCAAAAGATATTTAGATGTAAGCATAATAAAAGCAGTTGCAATTAAAATTAAAAATAATGAAGGTGCAGCAGCAGCCTCAAGTAAATCCTCAGATGCAGAAATATAAGCAGTTGTAGCAAATGTTTCAAAGTTAAAAGGCCTTAAAATTAATGTAATTGGAAGCTCTCTAATTATTTCAAGAGAAATTAATATTACAACAAACAAGAGTGAGTTTCTTAAATATGGAACATGAATATTCATAAATGTTTTTTGTTTTGAGTAACCGAGAAGATAAGAACTTTCATCGACAGAGATATTAATTTTTTCATAACCAGATTTTATTCCATTAAATGCTAAAGAATAAAATCTTATAAAATACACAAGAACTAAACCAAGGATAGATCCTATAAACACTTTTTTTATTGATAAGAGGCCTAGAGATTGAACAATATTTTCATCAAACCATGCTATAAAAGTTATGAAAGCTACGGCTAAAATAACACCTGGTATTGCATATCCAGAAATAGATAGGGTAGATAAGATATTTAAAAATTTATTTTTTGAAACTCGATTTCCATAATTAGAAGTCAAAGAAAATAATATCAAAACCAGGCTTGATAGAATTACTAGATAAGTAGTATTTAGAGTAAGCGTTAAAATATTAAGATCAAAAAAATTTTCAGGAAATTTTATTGTCCAATATAACATTTGACCTAAAGGAAATAAAAAACCCAAAAAGAAAATAATTAAGCAAACAAAAAATGCATAAAAAGCTTTAGCTCCTGAAAGTTGTATTTTTTCTTTCTGCTTAAAGCCACCTTTTGTATTCGAATGGTATCTAGCTTTTTTTCTAGATAAATTTTCTATAATAAAAAGTGCAAATATGAATATTAAAAGGAAGAAAGATATTCTATTTGAAAAGGCTAAATCATCAAAAGTAATCCAAGAGTTATAAATTCCAGTTGTTAAAGTGTTGATGGAAAAAAAATCAACAGCACCGAATTCCGCCAAGGTTTCCATTGCAACAAGTGATAATCCAGTAACAATTGCTGGCCTAGCCGCTGGTAGTATTAAGTAATAAAAAGATTTTAATTTTGAAAATCCTAAACTTCTTCCTAAATCAATCAGGTTTTGGGATTGGTAAAGGAATGATGCTCTCGAGAGGATGTATACGTAGGCAAATAAAGAGAAGGACAGTGAAAGAACAGCTCCAAGCAAGCCATCAAATTTTGGTATATATTGGTTATAATTTCCTTGTCCAAATAAATTTCTTAAAATCGAGTACAATGTTCCATAATTCTCAAAAAAAGCTGTCAATGAGTAAGCATAAATGTAAGGAGGTACAGCAAAAGATAAAATTAAGGCCCATTTAAAAAAATTACTAAGTGGGAATTTATAAAATGAGACTAAATAGGCTGTGCTAGTACCAAATATAAAAGTTAGCACTAAAACACAAATTAATAGAGTAAAAGAATTAAATATATATTCGAATAAAAAAGTATCTTTTAAAATTTGATAATAATTAGAGGTATCCTCAAAAAAGCTTGAGAAAACAGTAATAATTGGGATAGCAACAATAATTGAGATCAATAAAGAACTTAGAAACCAAAAATTAACTTTTTTTAAATACATATTTACCCTTTTATTCTAAGTGAACATAATCAATAGTAGGGTAATAACTATTGAGTTATGTTCACTTTCTAAAAACTACCTTTTTAAATCAAAAACTTTAGTAATACGATCGATATCACTTTTTTTAATTTCAGATAATTTTCTATTATTTATTTTATTTTCAATTTTTTCACACTCTGATGAGCATGGTTCACATGTTATCTGACCCACTAGTGAACCATTCTTATCAGAAGAATTATTTTTATCGAAAATAAATAAATTCTTTTTCACTTATTTATTATTTCCAACCTGCTGCAGTCATTACTTCTAATGCTGCTGCTTGATTTTTTCCATAAGTGGAAACTTTTGTCACTAGATCTTGTTTAAAATCTAATCCCAAGTTGTTTACCACTAATGGACTTGGTAAAACACCTGATATCATTGGAAACTCAAAAGTATTATTTGTAAAATGCTCTTGAGACTCTGGTGATAATAAGAAGTCTACTAAAGCAATAGCATTTGCTTTATTTGGTGCACCTTTAACAAGAGCAGCACAACTAATATTCATGTGTGTTCCTCTGCCATCTTGGTTTGGAAAGAATGCTTTGACTTTTTTAGCTGCCTCTTGTTGTTCTGGACCTTTTTTGCCAGATAACATTAGTGCTAAGTAATAAGTGTTAGCTACCGCAATGTCAGCCTCACCAGCTGCTACTGACATAATTTGCGCTCTGTCATTTCCTTTTGAGTCTCTAGCCATGTTAGCTACAACTCCTTTTGCCCATTCTGCTGTTGCTTTTTTTCCATTATTAGCAATTAATGAAGCCACAAGAGATTTATTATAAATATTGCTTGATTTTCTTATTACTAATCTACCTTTCCATTTTGGATCAGCTAGACCTTCATAAGACATTCCAGATAATTCAGCACCAGTTACTCTTTCTGGTGAGTAGTAAATAATTCTTGCTCTTTTTGCTACTCCAACCCAGTGTGTTGTTCTAAAATTTTTTGGAACTGATGATTTAATTGTTGATGAAACTAATCCACTTTGTGTCATGCCTTTTGCTTGAAAAGCACCACATCTTCCAGCATCAGCAGTAATATAAAGATCTGCAGCAGAGTCAGCGCCTTCTTCAATCATTCTTTTTTCTAAAGCGCCTGATTTACCATTTATTAAATTTACTTTGATCCCTGTAGCTTTTGTGAATTTTCCATAAAGCTCAGCATCGGCTTTATAATGTCTTGCATTAAATATATTGACTTCGTTTGCAGCCAAAAAAACCGGGGCAAATAAAGTTAAAATTAATGTAAAAATAGATATTTTTCTCACTTGTCTCCTTTTCTTCACCCTAATTGATTTGCGAATGAGAATTATTCTCAATGCGAATGATTATCAATCGCACATTTTGACGCAGTTTACAATGCTTTTTTTAATATTTTGGATTTATTTCCAATCGCCAATCTTACTAAATAAGAAATTCCTAAAAGCTTGAACTCTAGCGGTATTTTTTAAAGATTGTGGGTAGACGAAATGAGCTTCTGTAATTGGTCCTTCTGATTTTGGAAGTACTTTTATAACCTTTGAAGAGCCTGTTACTAAATATTCTGGCAAAGCAGCTAAGCCAACACCCGTCTCCACTGCAAGTAATAATCCCATTACACTATTAACCTTCATAATTGTTTTTCTTTTTTTTCCATCATGCATTCCAAGTTTTAAAGCCCAATCAGGATTATAAACTGGTGATGGTGCGCCTTTTCCAAATGAAATAAACTTATGTTTGTTCAAATCATTTACAGTTTTTGGCATACCGTTTTTCTCTAAATATTTACTTGAACCATAGATATAGTACTTAATATCAACTAACTTTTTTTGAATATAGTTAAGTTGTTTAGGTCTTCTCATAAATATTCCAATATCAGCTTGTCGAGTACTTAAATCTAATTCTTTATCATCAAAAACTAATTCTATTTCAATTTCAGGGTTTAGGGTCATAAATTCTTGAATTCTTGGCGTTAACCAATGAGTTCCAAAACTTCTTACTGTAGTGATAGTTAATTTACCTGTAGGTTTATTTTTTTGATCTCCTAATGACGTTTCAACTTCTTTAAGTTTACTAATTACCTCGTGAGCAGTTTTAAAAACATATTCTCCATTTTCGGTAAGAGTTAGTCCTCTAGCATGTCTCTCAAACAATTGAACTTTTAAATCTTGTTCTAAAGATTGAATTTGTCTACTTATTGCAGATTGACTTAGATTTAAGTTAACTGTAGCGTTTGTGAAACTACCAGCTTCAGCCACCGCATGAAAAATTTTTAATTTATCCCAATCCATTATTTATTTAAATCCACTAATACTCTTCCAGAAATCTCTCCTTTTAAAATTTTTGGA
>CACMYE010000002.1 GCA_902617825.1 uncultured Pelagibacteraceae bacterium
ATTTTCACTTCTTGATGATAGAAATAACAATAGATCTGTATCTTTATTAAAATTTGATTTATTATTTAACATTAGTCTCCTGATTTTCTCTGAATTTCGACTGCCGCCAGGCTCACGTAATTTAATAAAGCTGATTTTTTTTTGTTTTAAATATCTTGCAATAGAAGCTAAATGGTAGCTTTTTCCACTCCCTTCAATTCCCTCAAAAACAATTATAGGTTTTTTAGACATCACCCCAGATTAAATAGTTAATTGATTTAATTATTCTGGATATAAAGTTTACTTTTTTAACTTCTTTCGATGATAATAGGTCATATTCTCCAACCAATTCTTGATCGTAAACTACTCTTAATGTTGCAATTTTTTGATTTTTTTCAATTGGAGCCTCTACAGGTCCCTCATATTTTACAGTAACTTTAAGTAATTTTTTTTTAGCTTTTTTAATAGTTTTGTAAATATCTTGTTTGGTATAAGCTTCAACAGATTCTTTTTTACCAAGCCAGACATTTATTTTTTGAAAAGGTTCATTAGATTTAGCAATTCTAACTAAATCGTAATTAGTTAATCCATATGTTAAAAGTTTAGTGCTTTCTTTAGATCTCGAATTTTTTGTATTGAAACCACTGCCTACAGCTATCAATCTTCTACCATTTCTTTTTAAAGAAGATGCTAAAGAATATTTTTCTACAGCGAGATAACCAGTTTTAATTCCATCAGCCCCAAGGTTTTTATAAAGTAAAGGATTTCTATTACCTTGGGTAATTGGATCACCTCCAGTACGGTCCCATGTAAATTCTTTTTCAGCAAACATCTTGTAAAACTCAGGGTGTTTTTCAATTAAATATCTAGACATAATCATTATATCTCTGACAGTAGAATAATTATCAGGATCATTAATACCTGAAGAATTTGTAAAATTTGTATTTTCCATGCCTATTTCTCTTGCTTTAGCAGTCATTAATAAAGCAAATTCTTCTTCTGTACCGGCAATACCTTCTGCTAAAGCTATACATGCATCATTACCTGATGCAATAATTATACCTTTGAGTAAATCTTCCACAGAAACTTGATCTCCTACCATAATAAACATAGAAGAATAACCAGAAGTAGATAATCTCCAAGCCTTTTCAGAAATAATAAATTTTTCATCCAAAGTTAAATCACCTGATTTAATCAAGTCAAAAGCAATTATTGAAGTCATAATCTTAGTCATTGAAGCTGGATAAATCGATCTATCAGGTTCTTTTTCATACAAAATTTCACCAGAATAGTAATCTTGAAGTATTGCTGTCCTTGCTTTTACATCAAAATTAGCATGTGTAAACGAATGAATAAATAAGCTGAGAAAAATATAAATTATTAATTTCTTAAGCATCTTTTAATATTTCCAGGTTTTCAAATTCTAATAATTTTATTTCATCAAATGATTTTTCAAGTTTTTTTATATCATTAAATGGACCTAATAATACCCTATATTTAGTCTGTGATAATTTTTTTATTAATGGATTTTTCAAATTTGTCTCTTTTTTAATTCTTAAGATCATATTCTCTGCTGAGTCCTTATAATAAAAATCAGCAATCTTAATTGAGTATAAAAATTTATGTTTCTTTACTTGTTTTTTTTTATTTAAGTCTGCTCCTAAATTATCAATTGTAATTCCATCTACAGGTGCTTTTTCGGCTACATTTTTTTCTTCATCGAATGTTTTTGCTTTTTTAGCAATAAAGGTAGAGTTTTCAGATATTAGAACAAGATCAACGTAAGGCTCACTTGAATTAATAGATAATTCATTAGCAATTCTTTTTGTTATTACTGAATTATAAAAATCTGAAAATTGAACATTATTTGAAATAACTTTAGCAATGATTGATTTATCATTTACAGGATTGGTAATTTTAACAAATGAATTTTTTTTAATTTTTTTGTGAAAAATAACTAAAGCTCTATTATCAATTTTTTTTGATATTTTATTATTTTTTTTAAGATTCTCATCATAAATTAAAGTAAAACCTGTAGTACTATATTTTAGATAATTAGAATAATTTACAACTTTTTTATTATTATCAAATTGTTGGCATGCTGTTAAAAATAAAATTAACAATATAATTAAAAAATTATTGAAGTTCATTTTTAAATTTATCTTTTAAAGTACAAACAGCTAAAGCAAATCTTAATGATCTGTTCCATTGTAGTATAATTTCATAATTATCAAAAACAATAAAGGCTGGATTTAATATATCAGCATCAGGTATTATATCCTTATCAGGTGTAATTATTGCTACTTGAAGATTATGATATTTTTTTTCTATTTGATTTATATTTTTAATAAATTTACTATAGGATTTTAATTTTTGTTTGTTGTGAAGTTTCTTTGCTGAAACATTTAAATATTTTTTAGGAATATCATTGGATAAATTGACTCTTAGAAAACAAGGTTGACCAGCATTCCAACCAATTTTATTTAAATAATTACCTGCTGATGCATATGCATCTTCGTTATTTTTTAAATCAATTGATCCATTATTATCGTAATCTATCGCATAATTTTTCATAGTTGATGGCATAAATTGAAAAAAACCGAATGCACCTGCCCAGGATCCAAAAAGAGTTTCATAATTAATTTGTTTTTTTTCAATAAGCTTTAAAATTATTAGCAATTCATTTGTAAAAAACTCAGATCTCCTTTGATCGAAACTTAGTGTTGCAAGTGATGATAAAATGTCCATTTTACCAACATAGGTTCCAAAATTTGTTTCGATACCCATCAATGATAAGAGTAATTCTTGTTCAATATTAAATTTTTTTTCTACTGATTTAATCAGATTTGAATTTTGTTTATAAAAAGACAACCCTTTAGAAACTTTCTTTTTAGAAGTTCTCTTTGAGATATAAGTCTTTGTATCTTCATAAAATTCTGGTTGAAAACGGTCGTATTTAATAACATTAGGAAGGAATTTAGTATTTGACATGACTTTATCAAAAGTTTTTTCAGAAATATTATTTTTAAGAGCTATTTTTTTAAAACTTTTTTTCCAATTTTCAAATTCAATATTAATATCAGCATAAACATTAATATTAGAAGTAAGTATGATAATAAATAGGTATTTAATTATTTTCATGTAAATCTTTCAAATATACAATTACAGCAATCCAAATAAAAATAAAACTAACTAATTTATTTAATGAAAAAACTTCGTCATAATAAAAGAAACCAAGTAAAAATTGCAAAGTTGGAGTTATATAAAAAATCATTCCAGTTGGGCCAAGTCCACATAACTCAACCCCTCTGACATACAAGAAAAGTGGAATAACAGTCATTGGTCCTGCCAAGAAAATTAGTATCATCATAGGAGGATCTTCAATTTTAAAATCATTAAATCCATTAATGGTAATTAAATAAAATGCTACAATAGCAAATGGTAATATAAATAAGCTCTCTATTAATAATCCAATGTCTGTATCAACACTAATTTTTTTTCTTAACAAATTATAAAACCCCCAACTAAACGCAACGACTAAACCAAGCCATGGTAAAGATTTGTAACTCATAATAATTAAGTAAAGTATGGATACTATGACTAAAATAATTGAAAAAATCCTTTTCTTGTTAAGAACTTCCTTAAAAAAAATATATCCTAACATCACACTAAGAATTGGCATTATAAAATAACCAAAACTTGCATCAATTATTCTATTTGTAGCTATAGCATAAATCCATGCGGCCCAATTGATAAAAATTAAACTTCCTGAAAAAAAAAGATATATTAAATTTTTTTTACTTTTTAAAATTTCAAAAAAAACATTCCATTTTGAAAAAAAAAAGGTTGTTAATATTAATGTGATAGTCGACCATAGGCATCTATGTACAACAAGTTCTATATGACCAATATAAGTGATAGATTTAAAATATATAACACCGACAAATCCCCACCAAAATGAGCCAGAACCAGCTAGTAGTAAACCCTTATTGAATTCTTTGTTCATAAGTTTTAGTGGAATTAGTCGTTATTAGTTTTATTAGACTATTTTAAGGTTGAATTAAATAATTATAATTATAAAACCTAGCCCACGGAGAGATGGCTGAGCGGTTGAAAGCACCGGTCTTGAAATACCAAGGATCCACTACTCACCTTACGACGTTTCACATACTTATCAAGCCATTACTGATTTTTTTAATTTTAGCTTTTACGAAAAACCCATCTTTATTGACTTGCCTAACCTATCAAACTTGTACGCTACTTGTACGGAGATTTATAATTTCTTACAAATATAATCTCCAAATGCGCCTAAATTTTCGTAAGCACATTTATACAACTTATTATCTTTTGGGGGGTCGTTATAAACTATATCATTTGAACCAACGGCAAATGATGTTGAAAAATTTAGAGTTGGAGAATCAATATTAATGCCACAGAGTTTTTTTGTTCCTAAATTTTCATTAGTCATAGGCTTATCAGACTTTTGATTATTATTTACGCAATCCCAGTGTGAATTATATAAACTTAGATCCTGATCAAAATAATCTTTGTTATAATATGATATTTTTCTAAATGAGATTCTTATTTCTTTTTCATTTTTAATAAGAACGCAATCTATTGCCTCACCATAACCAGCATGATCTATATTTCTTTGTTTTTGTCTAATTAATCTAACATCTTTATCTTTTTTTAAAACATCTTCTATTAATTTACTAATCAAATCTTTATCATTAAGATGAAATTTTTTATCTGGATCTGGCACTAAAAATTCAGGAAAAAATTTCATTTAATTACCTTTATATTTTTTTGTCTTCTTCTCTTGATCAACTCATCTACCTGAATCTTAATAAAGAGTTTTCTGCCCATTTGCACAGCTTTAGCCTGTACTTCGCTTTTATGTTTAGTAGGTAATCTTTTTAAAGGTTTGCCTGGTGGATCATCATTAGCTAGTACATTATTAGCTGAATTAATCATACTTTGATCAACTATTCTTAATACTTCTTTCTTTTCATCAAAAGATAAGTTTTCAAGTATCTTAATTATACCGTTTCTTTCCTCTTGAGCTCTAAAGTATTTATTCATCTCTAAACTCTTCTATAAGATCATTAAGAATTAAGATTGAATGATTTTCTTGATTATGTTGATCAATATTAGCAACTGCTTTTTCGAATTGTAATTTTAATTCTTCAAATTCTTTATCGTTCATATTCTTAATAATTTTTTTAATTCTTTTTTCATTACCTGGTGTGTCAGGATCACTAAATTCTTTTACAATTTCTTTAAATTTATTCATTTATTATTTCTTAAAATAAAGATCTCTAAAGCCTTTTGTAGGTTTTTTGGAACGAAAATCATCTATTAATGACCAAATACTTGTTAGATAATCTTTTTCTTTATAATCATCGCTTTCTTCAATATTTTTTTCTAAAAGATTAATTACATCTAAATATTCAATTCTACTCATTCCTGTCGCCATATCTTTAAAATCTTTCTCATTTTCTGATTTACCAGAATTGAATATTACTTGCATCATCTTAAGCGTTGAAGAAGCTCTTAATAGAAAAAATTTAATCCATTCACCTTTTGTAAATTTCAAAACATTCTTTGATTTTTTTGATGCTTTATTAATATAATTTTCATGAAGTCTAATACTGTATGCTTCATTCATGTAAAGATAACTAAGTCTAAGAGCTACATCTTTTCGTAATCCTGTGCCTGGAAATTTTTCAAAATGACCAGGTAATAATTCTAATAATGCTGTTGTATTAGATTTGCCAGGACCTGCAACTTGGTTCATATATCCCGTGTTTTCTAAATTGAAATAATGCCCTGCTCCAATAAATACTTTTGAGATAGACTCTGCTGATTTGTAATTTTTAACAAACCAATTTGAAATATTTTTTATGTCAGCCTTGGTTAATTCAGGTAAATGAGCATTTATAATCTTTTTATTAAAATCATATTTTTTATTATTAACTTCAATTATGCAGGGTTGATAACCTATGCTTTTGTCTTTGGAATATCTTTTAGCAGTATCAAAAAAAGCATTTATTAAAAATTCAACTGTTTCATCATCTACTTTCTTTTTTACATTATTAATTTTATAATTTTCAAAACAAGCTCCTAAAAAATAAACTAGATATGTGAGCAGTGATTGTTGGTAAGGAATATGCCCTTTAGATATATGGTCTAATAATTTTTTTAGTTCTTTTTTTTCAAATTTTCTACCCTCTTCTTTAATGTTAGTTTGTATTATTACAGCTGAATGATATGACCAAATGATTGTATTCAATGACCATGTACAAGCTCTCTCTACAATTGGATCTAATTTCATATAGGATATTATAGGATAACTTGTACAAGACTTGTACGCCAGTCAAAATTCTTAAAAAAAAATCGTCTGTTTTTTAGTTGAATTTTGATTTTATACTTATAAAACCATGCTCACGGAGAGATGGCTGAGCGGTTGAAAGCACCGGTCTTGAAAACCGGCAAAGGGGCAACTCTTTCCTGGGTTCGAATCCCAGTCTCTCCGCCATTATTTAGTATTTAAAATTTTTAAAAAGTAAATTTACTTTGTTTTTCTCTATTTCAAAATCTGTCTCAGCTCCTGTATAGAAGTTGTATAAATTTGTGTCATCTATATTTAGTAGTTTTTCTAAATCAATTAAGTCTTCATTATCTAAATTATTAATATTTTTTTTGGTAAATGAACCTAAAAGTTTATCCATCTCTTTTGTGCCACGGTAATTAGATCTGTAAATAATTTTTTTTTTTAATTCATCTATGTTGATACACATTATTAGAATATATTATTTTAATATGGATATTAAAAGTAATTATAAATATTTATTATCGGATCTAACAGCATTAAAAGGTGTTGGTGCTAAAACAACAAATTTACTTAAAAAGAAAAATATTAATAATTTATTTGATCTTTTATGGAAACTTCCAAAATCTTTTACGGACAGAAGTTTGTCCTCCAAAATAAAGGAGCTTAAAATTGGTGAGAATCATACTGTAACGGTTATACCTCAAAAGTACCTATTTCCAAGGGTTAGGAAATTACCCAATAGAGTTATTTGTTCAGACGATACTGGAATTTTAGACTGCGTTTTTTTTAATAGTTATGAAGGATATGTAAAAAAAATTCTTCCTCTAGGTAAAGAAATAACGATAAGTGGTAAAATAAGTTATTTTAAAAGCAGATATCAATTAACAAACCCAAAATATATATCTGAGGACTCATCTCTAATAAAACAAATACATAATCAGTATTCTTTAACAGAAGGAATATCTGAAAAAGTTTATAAAAGAATTATTAACCAAATTATTAATAAATTGCCTGTATTAGATGAGTGGCACTCAAATGAAATTTTAAATAAATTTGGAAATTTAAGTTGGAATAATTCCATCGTAGAACTTCATAAACCAGAAAATATAGGTAAATACAAAGATAATTTTTATCAAAGACTAGCGTATGACGAAATATTTTCAACTTTTTTAGTAAATTCTGAAATAAGAAAAAAAATAAAAAAAATTAAGAAAAAAAGAAAAAAAATTTATTTTAATTTACAAAATGATTTAATAAATAAATTAAGTTTTTCTCTTACAGAAGATCAATTAAATTCCCTCAAACAAATTAATAGTGATTTAAGTACATCCACAAAAATGTTTAGACTTTTACAAGGTGATGTCGGAAGTGGAAAAACAATTGTAGCACTTCTATCAGCATACAATACCATAAACTCAGGTTATCAAGTTGCTTTTATGGCTCCTACCGAAATATTAGCACGTCAACATTATAATTTAGCGAAAGAAATTTTTCCTAATAAGAAAAAAATAGAATTAATTTCAGGAAAATCCGATTATAAAAATAAAAAAATAATTTTAGAGAAATTAAAAAGCAATAAAATAGATATTATTTTTGGTACTCACGCAATATTTCAAAAAAAGGTGAGTTATAAAAAACTTGGATTAATCATTATTGATGAACAGCATAAGTTTGGGGTTAATCAAAGAAAAAAACTATCAGATAAAGGTGGTGATGATTGTGACGTTTTATTAATGACTGCTACCCCAATACCACGAACTTTAACTATGACTATATATGGTGATATGGACTTATCAATAATAAAAGAAAAACCTAGATTTAGAAAACCAATTAAAACATATAGTAAATTAGAGAGTAATATTAGTGATATTCTTAAATTTATTAAAAAAGAGATAAATTTAGGTAACCAGATTTTTTGGGTTTGCCCTCTTATTGAGGAGTCTAAAAAATTAGATCATACATCCGCAATTAATAAATTTAAATTCTTAAAAAAATTATTTCCAAATCAAGTTTTATTGTTACATGGAAAAACTGAAATAAATGAAAAAGAGAAAATATTAAATAATTTTCAAAAAAATAAATTCAAAATTCTAGTCTCAACAACAATTATTGAGGTTGGAATTGATTTTCCAAATGCAAATGTAATAATTATTGAAAATGCAAACAAATTTGGTTTGTCTCAACTTCACCAGTTAAGGGGTCGTGTTGGTCGAGGAAATAAAGAGTCAACATGTATATTAATGTTTAAATCAAATTTATCTGAAAATGCTAAAAAAAGGATTAATATATTAAAACAAAGCAACGATGGTTTTTTAATATCTGAAGAAGATATGAAAATTAGAGGTTTTGGTGACATACTTGGTTTCAAACAAAGTGGTATAAAGAATTTTAAATTAGCTGATCCTATTCATAATAGTGATCTTTTTTTGCTTGCTGAAAAAGAAATTAAAAGAATTGAAAATTCAAATGAAGATATCAGGAAATTTAAACCATTGATAAAACTCTATGATAGGGCAGATGTTATCAACGATATTGCTTAAGATTTTGCAGAAGTTCCTGCTGACACTATAAATTTAGAGGCCTCTTCAAATGACATATTTAAATAGATAACGTCTTCGATCGGGAACATAAGTAAAAAACCACTTGTAGGATTTGGTGTTGTGGGAACAAAAACATTAACTAGTTTTTTATTAGTTTTTCGAGCCATCTCACCTGTGTTCTCTTTTGTTGCAAAACCTACAGCCCAAACTCCTTTTCTTGGATATTCGATTAATACTACACTTTTTTGACTTTCATCTTTCTTAGAAAATGTTTCAGTCATTTGAACTATTGCTGAATAAACTGTTCTTAAAAAAGGAATTCTTTTAAACAGGTCATCAATTAATTTTAAAATTCTTCTTCCAAAAAAAGAAAGTGACAACCCTCCAACAAAAGTAATAAATATAATTGAAATTAATATTTCAACACCCGGGATATTAAAAGGCAAATAACTATTTGGATTGATATTTGATGGTATTAAGTTTGACGATATCCCTATAAGAATCTTACTAAGATATAATGTAAATCCAATTGGTATTAAAACAACGACGCCAGCTATAAAATAATTTCTTAATGTTAAAGATATTGATTTTTTTGAATTTTTTTTAGCCATATTTCTAATTATAACTCGAGTAAATAACAAAAATAATTGCAATGATAAACAAAACAATTAAAATTTTGTTATTAAGATTCATAATATTTTAGTATTATCAATTTTATACACTTATGAATAGAAGAAAATTTTTATCCTATGTTGGTTGTAGTTGCTGTGGATATTTCTTACCATCATGTACCACAGCACCAATTACTGAGAGAAAACAATTAAAAATAGTTTCTGAAGCTAGGCTCAATGCACAGGCAGCGCAAATCTATGAAAAAATTAAAGAAAAAGAAAAAATGAGTGATGATAAAAAAACTCTTAATGAAATCAAACAGATTGGTAGAAAAATGGAAAATTCTATATCAGAATATTTTGAGAGAGAAGGTTTAAATGATCCTACTGCTAATTTTGATTGGGAATATATTTTAATAGACAAAAAAAAAGTTAGAAACGCATGGTGTATGCCAGGTGGAAAGATTGCTGTATACACAGGTATTCTTGAAGCAACAAAAAATACTGATGGTTTAGCTGCTGTGATGGGTCATGAGATTGCCCATGCTGTAGCAAAACATTCTGTAGAAAGAGCTAGTAGAGGAACTTTATTGAATGTTGGAACAAGAATAATTGATATTGCCTCTGGTGGTGTACTTTCAGATATCAATAGAACAACTGGAATGAACACTGTCGGCTTATTAGCTCAATTAGGAATTTTAAATCCTTTTAGTAGAAAGCAAGAAAGTGAAGCAGACTATTTAGGTATGATATTTTCATCTTTATCAGGTTTTGACATAAGAGAAACAGTTAAAATTTGGGAAAGAATGAAAAAACTGAATAAAGGAAAGGAGCCCCCTGAATTTATGAGTACTCACCCATCATCTGATAATAGAATTAAAGATTTAAATGATAAAATAAACGAAGTGATATTGGATTATCCACCTATAAACACAGTTTAAATGAAACATGGTGAGCCCTGATGGACTCGAACCATCGACCCATTCCTTAAAAGGGAATTGCTCTACCAACTGAGCTAAGGGCCCCCGATTTATTTAAACTGGATGATTGTTATATATAGATTTATTTTATTATTTCAAATGTCAATTTAAGCATATATCAAAAAGCTACTACAACTTATCAATGTATTTATCATGAAATTTATCAAATGTCCCTGACTCTATATGTTTTCTAATTGATGACATTAATTCTTGATAAAAATTGATATTATGAAGCGTTAATAGCATTGAGGCTAGTATTTCATTAGTATTAAAAAGATGGTTTAGATAATTTTTAGAATATTTATTCAAACTTAAATTATCACAATTAGAGTCAAGTGGTGTATTATCATTTTGGTATTTATTATTCTTAATGTTTATTCTTCCATCCCAGGTGAAAGCAAGGCCAGTTCTTCCAGATCTAGTAGGTAGAACACAATCAAACATATCTATACCACGTTTAACAGCACCAAGAATATCAGATGGAGTACCTACACCCATTAAATAATGAGGCTTATGATCAGGTATATACTCTTTAATATCATCTAAAACTTTAAACATTTCGTTTTGAGTCTCACCAACAGCAAGTCCTCCTAAAGCATAACCATCAAAATCTATATTAATTAATTCATTCAATGACTTAATTCTTAAATCCTTAAATAATCCTCCTTGAACAATACCAAATAATGCTTTATGTGGATTTTTACCAAATGACTTTTTCGATCTTTCAGCCCAATATAAAGAGAGATCCATAGATTTTTTTATTAACTCATAATCGTTTGATTTTTTTGGACACTCATCCATGATCATAACGATATCTGAATTTAAACCTAATTGAATTCTTATACTTTCTTCTGGGCTTAAATAAAATTTTTTTCCATCTATGTGTGAATTAAAGATTGCACCTTTTTCACGATCGATTTTATTTAGTTTTGAGAGAGACATTACTTGAAAACCACCTGAGTCTGTTAAAATTGGTAAATCACAGTTCATAAATTCATGTAAACCACCTACAGATTTAATTCGGTCTACACCAGGTCTTATCATTAGATGATAAGTGTTAGATAAAATTATTTGAGAACCAGTTTTTTTTATATCATCAATTGTGCATGCTTTAACGGTGGCTTGAGTACCAACAGGCATAAAGGCTGGAGTATTTATGTTTCCACGATGTGTTTCTATAACACCTGATCTAGCAAATTTATCTTTGTTTAAAACTTTAAAGGCAAAATTTTTTAATGCCATTCAACGGATTATAGTGATTTAAAGCTAATGATCTTGTCAGGGTCTGTTACAGATCCGTTATTACTTTCATCACCTCTTTTAATTTTATCCACTAAATCCATTCCTTCTATTACTTTACCAAAAACAGTGTATTGTCTATCTAAAAAAGGTGCTGGTTTAAAACATATAAAAAACTGACTATTAGCACTATTTGGATCTGAGGATCGCGCCATCGATAAAGTTCCTCTATCATGTGGTAAGCTACTAAATTCTTGCTTCAAATCTGGTAAGTCAGATCCTCCCATTCCTGCTCTCCTTAAATCAAAATCCTTTGATTCTGAATTACCGAATTTTACATCCCCAGTTTGAGCCATAAAACCATCAATTACTCTGTGGAAAACAACGTTATCGTATTTTCCATCATTAGCTAATTCTTTAATTCTTTTCACATGATTTGGTGCCACATCTTCAAATAATTCTATTTTTACATCTCCATCTTTTAATTTTAAAATCATTATATTCTCCTCAGCTATTGATTGATTGGTAATAAAAAAAAATAAAATAAATAAATTAATTAAAATTCTATTCATATTTTTCTTTTAAAGATTTAATAGTACTTTTGGTAGTAAATTTTTTAATATCACCATTTAATTTAACAATCTCTTTGACAAATCTTGATGAAATAATTTGATTTTCAACATCTGACATTAAAAAAATAGTTTCTATATTCTGGTTTAATTTTCTGTTCATTCCAGCTAATTGAAATTCATACTCAAAATCAGAAACAGCTCTCAGTCCCCGTAGAATAATATTTGATTTATATTTTTTACATAAATCAGTGGTTAATGAGCTAAAAGATACTACTGTAATTTTTTTTTTATTAAGTTTTAGATCCTTAAATAAAGCTTTATTAACTATTTCTATTCTCTCCTCTGAACTAAATAGATAATTTTTACTGCTAACATCTGACACACCCACAACAATCTTATTAAAAAGTTTCAAAGCTTTTTTTATCACATCTATATGCCCATAGGTAATTGGATCAAATGTGCCAGGATATATAGCTATTTTGCTCATTAAATTAAATCAAGTTATCTTCTATTTTAATTGCAGATACAACTTTTTCTTCACCAGATAATTTAATAATTCTAACACCTTGGGTATTTCTTCCAGCAGTTCTTATTTCTTTAACAGCAACTCTTATAACTCTGCCTTTATTAGTTGATATTAAAATTTCGTCTCCTTCATAAACGGGAAAAGAAGATGTAATATTTCCATTCCTTGGAGAATTTACAATTCCAATTATACCTTTACCTCCACGGTTCGTAACTCTGTAGTCAAAATGAGAGGTTTTTTTACCAAATCCATTTTCACTTATGGATAAAACAAACTTTTCTTTAGCATTTAATTCAGATTTTTCATCTTTAGATTTTTTTCCATTTTTCTTAATTTTATCGCTATCGATGACTGATAAGGAAACTATTTGATCATTTGGCGCTAATTCAATTCCTTTAATACCTTTTGACGACCTTCCTTTAAAAATTCTCAATTTTTTTGCCTCAAACCTTATACATTTACCAAATTTTGTACTTAAAATAATATCTTGGTCGTCTTTACAGATTTTAACTCCTACTATCTTATCATTATTATCCAATTTCATTGCAATTTTTCCAGACGCGTTAATTGATGAAAAGTCATCTAAACTATTTTTTCTAACTTTTCCTAAGCCTGTAGCAAAAATTATTTGATAGTTTTTTGAATCTGTTTCATCTTCTGGCATTGGCATAATAGAACTAATTGCCTGATGACTCTTTAATGGCAAAATATTAAATAAAGATTTTCCTTTAGATGAAGATGATCCTTCAGGTATTTTCCAAGCTTTTACCTTATAGACCAATCCTTCTGTTGAAAAAAACAAAACCGAAGTATGTGTATTTACAGATAAAGTTTGTATAACGGAATCTTGATCTCTTGTTGTAATTCCAGATTTACCTTTACCACCTCTTTTTTGCTTCTTAACACCATCTAAAGAACCTCTTTTAATATAACCTTGAAGTGTAACTGTAATGATTACAGATTGTTTTTGAATTGTTTCCTCAATATCATAATTTAAAACTGCATCAATAATTTTAGTTCTTCTTGGTACAGCAAATTTTTCTTTGATATTTTTAAGTTCATCACTGATAACTTTTAACAACTCTTTTTTTGAGGATATAATGTTTTTAAATCTAGCAATCAATCCAGCTAGTTTTTTAATTTCAACTTCAATCTCATTTATCCCTAGTGCTGTTAATTTTTGAAGTCTTAACTCTAAAATTGCTAGAACTTGTGGTTCAGACAATGAATATAAGTTTTTACCTTTTTTGCCTTCAACTAATGATATTAATTTTTGTGATTTATTAATTTTCCACTTAGTTTTTAATATAGATCCTTTTGCATCATCTGGTGTTTTTGAGGATCTGATTATTTTGATAATTTTATCTAAGTTTTCTACAGAGACAGATAAACCAATTAGGATGTGTGCACGCTCTTCAGCTTTTCGTAAATCAAATTTAGTTTTTTTAATTACAACATCTTCTCTAAAAGATAAAAAATTTGATAAGAAATCTTTAAGTGTACAAGTCTTAGGTTTGCCTTCAACGATAGCTAAGGTATTAAATCCAAAGGAACTCTCAATCTGAGTATTTTTATAAAGTTGTCTTTTAATTGTTTCTGGCTCAACGCCATTTCTCAAATCAATTGCAACTCTTATTCCTTCTCTGTTAGACTCGTCTCTTATGTCTTTAATTCCTTCAATTTTTTTTTCTCTTACAAGCTGAGCAATTCTCTCATTTAAAACTGATTTGTTTACTTGATAAGGAATTGAAGTGATAACTAATCTTTCTCTTCCATTTTTTTGTTGTTCTATTGATACTTCACCTCTAATTTTAAAAGATCCTCTTCCGTTATTATAACCCTGTTTAATAATATCTTTTCCAATGATTACGCCGCCTGTTGGAAAATCTGGACCAGGTATATGTTTCATTAATTCTTTAATTTTAATATCTTTGTCTCCTATAAGAGCTAAAGTTCCATCAATTATTTCACCTAAATTGTGAGGTGGGATACTCGTGGCCATCCCTACTGCAATACCTCCAGCACCATTAACTAATAAATTTGGAAATTGTGCAGGTAAAACACTTGGCTCTTTTTCGGTTTCGTCATAATTGCTTTTAAATGAAATGGTATTTTTCTCAATATCGTCAATTAAAAATTGTGAAACTTTTGATAAACGTGTTTCGGTATATCTCATAGCTGCTGCTGGATCACCATCAATCGAACCAAAGTTTCCTTGACCCTGAACCAAAGGTAAGCTCATTGAAAAATCTTGTACCATTCTAACTAGAGCATCATAAACAGATTGATCTCCATGAGGATGATATTTACCAATAACATCTCCAACTATTCTTGCAGATTTTCTAAATTGTTTTGACCAATCATAACCACCTTTATACATCGCATATAAAATTCTACGATGAACAGGTTTAAGGCCATCTCTAATATCTGGTAGAGCACGACTTACAATGACACTCATTGCATAAGAAAGATATGATGAGCTCATCTCATCATGCATTGAGATTAGTTTAATATTATTATCTTTTATCTCTTCAGATTTTTGCATAGAAACTAAAAGGGAATCTCATCATCCATGTCGTTAGATATTTGAGAGGAGTCCTCTATATTATTTTGTGGATTAGGATCATTTTGAATGCCACCCCCATTACCACCACCCAACATTGTTAACGAAGAATTATATCCTTGAATAACAACTTCAGTAGAATATTTATCCTGACCAGATTGTTCATCTTTCCATTTTCTTGTTGTTATTTGACCCTCTACATAAATTTGAGCACCTTTCTTAAGATACTGTTGAACAACATTTACTAAGCCTTCATTAAATACAACTATACGGTGCCATTCAGTTTTTTCTTTTTTTTCTCCAGTATTTTTGTCTTTCCAAGATTGACTTGTTGCGAGGCTTAATCTAGCTACACTCTTGCCATTTACCATTTGTTTGATTTCTGGATCTGCGCCCAAACGACCAATTAATAACACTTTATTTAAACTTCCAGCCATAATATTTTTATATTTGTTTATTTAATTAATTAGATTTATACCACAATTCTTCTGAATATTAATTTTATTAATTCAAAGCAACAAAAAATTATGATGAAAAAGATAGTTATTAAGGGTGCTAAAGAACATAATTTGAAGAATTTATCTGTTGAGATTCCTAAAGATAAATTTGTAGTAATTACAGGTCTCTCTGGTTCAGGAAAATCATCTTTAGCATTCGATACTATTTATGCCGAGGGACAACGAAGATACGTTGAAAGTTTATCTGCATATGCAAGGCAGTTTCTGGATAAAATGAAAAAACCAAATGTTGATCTTATAGAAGGATTAAGTCCAGCGATTGCTATTGAACAAAAAAATACTTCAAAGAACCCGAGATCTACAGTTGCAACAGTTACAGAAATTTACGATTACATGAGAGTACTATATGCAAGAGCTGGTATTCCCTATTCACCATTTACTGGTAAACCAATTACTTCACAGACAATCACTCAAATAGTAGATTTAATTAAAAAACTGCCAAAAAAATCAACTATTTACATATACGCCCCTGTAGTAAGAGGTCGTAAAGGTGAATATAGAAAAGATATTTTAAGTTATAAACGAAGAGGTTTTAGAAAAATCAAGATAGACAACGTTTTATATGATATTGAAAAATCTCCCAATTTAGACAAAAAGCTTAAACACGATATTTCAGTTTTGGTTGATAGAATTGTTTTAAATTCAAAACTAGGAAATAGATTAGCTGAAAGTATTGAAACAGCTGTTAATCTTGCAAATGGATTAGTTTTTGTTGAATATGAAGACGAAACATTGCCTCAAAAATATAGAAAAGTAGAAAAATTAATTTATTCAACAAAATTTGCTTGTCCTGAAAGTGGATTTACAATTGAAGAAATAGAACCACGATTATTCTCATTTAATAGTCCTTATGGAGCCTGTGAGGAGTGCGAAGGTATTGGTATGAAATTAAATGTGGATCCAAATCTTGTAGTGCCAGATGAAAGAAAAAGTCTTGCTGATGGTGCTATTGAACCTTGGTCAAAATCTACCACCTTATATTATGCTCAAACACTATCATCACTCGCTAAACATTATGGTTTTTCTTTAGATGAAAAATGGAAAAAACTGCCAAAAAAAATAAAAGATATTGTTCTTTATGGATCGGATGAGGATGAAATTAAGTTTAATTATGATGACGGTTACGAAAAATATTCTTATAAAAAGACTTTTGAAGGTGTAATTAACAACCTAGAAAGAAGATTTTTAGAGTCTGATAGCGAATGGAAAAGAGAAGCTATAGCAGAATATCAATCTGATACTGCCTGTGAAGCATGCAATGGTGATCGTTTAAAAGAAGAGGCATTATGTGTAAAAATTAACAATCTAAATATTAGCGAAGTGACAAAAAAATCGATATTTGATGCTGCTGAGTGGTTTAAAGATTTAGTAAATCATATTGACAAAAGACAATTTAAAATTGCGGAACATGTATTAAAAGAAATAAATGAAAGATTAAATTTTTTGTTAAATGTAGGTTTGGATTATTTAACCTTATCTAGAGAGTCGGGAACACTATCTGGTGGTGAGGCTCAACGAATAAGACTAGCTTCTCAAATAGGTTCAGGGTTGACCGGTGTTCTTTACGTTTTAGACGAACCATCAATAGGTTTACATCAAAAAGATAATGTTAAACTTATCAATGCACTCAAAAGATTAAGGGATCTTGGTAATACTGTAATAGTTGTTGAGCACGATACCGAAACTATGGAAAATGCAGATCATATTATAGACTTAGGTCCAGAGGCAGGAACTAACGGCGGTCAAATATCATCCCAAGGTTCATATGATGAGATTAAAAAAGATAAGAATAGTATCACTGGACAATATCTTTCAAATAAAAAAAAAATTGACATTCCAAATACAAGACGTTTAGCTAAAAATGGAAGGTTTGTTGAAATCAATGGTGCAACAGGAAATAATTTAAACAATGTTAATCTTAAAATTCCAACAGGAACTTTCACTTGCGTTACTGGTGTATCGGGAAGTGGAAAATCTACACTAATATTACAAACACTATTCCATGCTCTAAATTTAACACTCAATAACAAAGCCAAAAAGGCTCCAAAAGCTTTTAAGGGCTATAAGGGTGTAGAATTAATTGATAAAATTATTGATATAGACCAATCACCGATAGGAAGGACACCAAGATCAAATCCTGCGACATATACTGGTGCATTTGGTCCAATAAGAGATTGGTTTACAAGTTTACCAGAATCTAAAACGAGAGGTTATAAACCTGGACGATTTTCATTTAATGTCAAAGGTGGTAGATGCGAGGCTTGTGAGGGTGATGGTGTGATTACTTACGAAATGCACTTTTTACCAGATGTCTATATTCAATGTGATGAATGTAAAGGCACGAGATACAATAGAGAAACTTTAGAGATAAAATTTAAAGGTAAGAGTATTGCAGATGTTTTAGATATGTCTGTAGATGAAGGTTGTGAATATTTTGAAAATATATCAAATATTAAAACAAAATTATTAACATTAAAAAAAGTTGGATTGGGCTATATTAAGATTGGTCAGCAAGCAACAACCCTTTCGGGTGGGGAAGCTCAAAGAATTAAGCTTGCTAAAGAATTATCAAAAAGATCTACAGGACGAACAATGTATATTTTAGATGAACCAACAACTGGTCTACATCAACACGATATTAAAAAACTTTTAGAAATTCTACACACATTTGTAAAACTTGGTAATACAGTTGTTGTAATTGAGCATAATTTAGATGTTATAAAAACTGCTGACTATATTGTTGATATGGGTCCTGAGGGCGGCGTAAAGGGTGGTAAAATTATCGCAGAGGGTAAACCTGAAGAAGTGTCAAAAATTAAAGAAAGTTACACTGGTCAATTCTTAAAGCCTTTACTAAATTAAATATTAAAACTTAAAAATTACCAAAATTTAGTGTATAAAATTAAGAATCATGAGTAATTTATTATCTTCCTTACCAAAAACAATACATACTTCTCTTGCAATAGCTATAATTTTGTTTGTAGGAATGTTTTTTCACAATGAAGGCATTGCATTTGATACGTTGTTTTGGAGTTGGTTATTTAGATTTATACATGTAGTAGTCGCAATAATGTGGATTGGATTGCTTTGGTATTTTAATTTTGTTCAAATCCCAAACATGGCTAAAATTCCAGATGAACAAAAGCCTGCAATTGGAAAAGTAATTGCTCCAGCAGCTTTATTTTATTTTAGATGGGCTGCAGCTTTTACTGTCTTGTCTGGATTAATTCTAGCTTGGTTAAATGGTTATCTGCATGATGCAATGACTTTCAGTATTGGTTCCGGAATTCCAAAACACACTGCAATAGGAATTGGAATGTGGTTAGGTCTTATAATGGCATTTAATGTTTGGTTTGTAATATGGCCAAATCAAAAAAGAGCATTAGGTATTGTTGAAACTGATCCTGAAACAAAAGCAAAATCTGCTAAAACAGCAATGTTGTTCTCTAGAACAAATACTCTTCTTTCTCTACCAATGTTACTAACAATGGTAGCTGCTCAGAATATTTATTAATTTATTTACTATCGTCCTCTCTTAAGACAGTTTTTTGAGAAACTCTTAGTCTTACCAATACAGTATTGGCTATATAAATTGATGAATAAGTTCCAAAAACTACTCCTAAAATCATAGCTAGTGAAAATCCTTTTAATATCTCACCACCAAAAAAATAAATTGCAAGTAATGCAAGTAAAGTTGTTGCTGAAGTAATAATTGTTCTAGATAAAGTTTCATTAATTGAAATATTTGTTAATTCAAAGATTTTTATATCTGAATATTTTCTTAAATTTTCTCTTACACGATCAAATATTACAACAGTGTCATTCATTGAATAACCTACAATGGTCAAGACTGCAGCGATAATTGATAAGTTGATCTCTAAACTGAATAGTGAAAATACACCAAGTGTAACAATAACATCATGAAATAGAGCTAAAATAGCTCCAAGACTAAACTGCCATTCAAACCTAACCCAAATATAAATGAGCATTATTGCTAGTGATAAGGAAATTGCTATTACACCAGATTTTAATAATTCAGCACTTACTTTTGGTCCTACATTTTCAACCCTTCTGAAGTCATAGTTATTACCAAATGACTTATCAAGATTTACTTTAATCTCTTCAATTATATTTTTTTTATCATCTTTATTTTCAAATTTTATTAAAAAATCATTATCAGATCCAAATTTTTTAACAGAGACATCACCTAGGTTCATTTGACTAAATTTATCTCTTAGTGAACTAACATTGATTTTTGTATCATTAGATCTTAACTCAATTAACGTTCCACCTTTAAAATCTATTCCAAAATTAAGACCCTTAAACATAAGTAAAAGTAACGAAATAATAATTAAGGCGCTAGATAGAACATTAAAATGATTATAATATTTATTAAATTCAATCATTATATCAGCTTCTCACTATTTTTGTTTTTAGTTACATAAAGACTGGTGAATAATCTGGCGATAAAATAGACTGAAAATAGTGTTGTAAATATTCCAACACCTAAAGTTACTGCAAAACCTTTAACTGGTCCTGATCCCATAAAAAACAGAATTACTGCAGCTAATAAAGTTGTAATATTGGCATCAATTATTGCAGTTCTAGATTTAGTATAACCACCATCAAATGCTAAAATATTGTTCTTCTCACCCTTCAACTCTTCTTTAATCCTCTCAAAAATTAAAACATTTGCATCAACAGCCATACCAACAGTCAAAATTATCCCAGCAATACCTGGTAAAGTTAAGGTTGCTTCGAATAAGGTAAGAACACCTAAAAGAATAAATAAATTAATTATTAGAGTAACGTTTGTTATTAAACCAAAAAATCTATACTTAACAAACATAAAAATAATAACAAATAAAAACCCAATCGATAAAGCAATCATACCAGCATTTATTGAGTCTTGACCAAGGTCAGGACCAACAGTTCTTTCTTCAATAATTTCTAAAGGAGCTGGTAATGCACCTGATCTTAACAATAAAGCTAGATCGGTCGCTGATTGAAAAGTAAATCCTCCACTAATTTGGCCAGCACCACTTGCAATAGTATCTCTAACTACTGGGGCACTTATTATTTTTCCATCTAATACTATCGCTAATTGTTTTCCTATACCTGTTGAGGTTGCTTTACCAAATCGTTTTGCTCCTACTCTGTCTAAAGTAAAAGAAACAATTGTTTGATTATTTTGTGTATCCATCTTGGGTTGTGCATCAAGTAGGTTTTCACCACTAATTATGATTCTCTTACTGACCACTGCTTCTTCACTTCCATCCTCATATTCTAATTTTTCAACACCAAATCTGTCCTCTTCATTTTGTGTAACAAACCTAAATGTAAGGTTGGCGGTTTTACCTAGAAGAGATTTAACTCTCATAGGATCATCTAATCCTGGAAGTTCTACCAAAATACGATTGTTACCCCTTTTTAGAATATTGGGTTCATTAGTTCCCACTTCATCAACTCTTCTTCTCACAATTTCAATAGCTTGATCCTGAGAAGAGGTTTTTAGATTTATAAGACCTTGTCGTGAAAAATTAATTTTTATGTTAAGGCCGGTGTCTTCAATTTCTAACTGATGTGATTTAAATCTTGGATAATATGGATTAATTTCACTATTTTCATCTTCAAAAATTTCAATGACTTTTTGTTTGTTCTCGTCTGAAACTTTGAAAAAAATATTTTGTTTATCTATTTTTATATTATTTATTCTAATATCTTTATCTTTGAAGAAATTTCTAATTGTGGTTGTTAGATTTTGTAATTTTTGTTCTATTACGGGCTCATTATCTATTTCAAGTAATAAGTAAGATCCACCCTGAAGATCTAGGCCTAAATTAATTTTTTTATCAAAAAAACTATCATCAAACTTAAACAAATTTGATGAAGCGATTAAAACAAATAATAAAGAAAAAATAGTTATAAAAACAATTCTTAACTTAGAAAAATAAAGCACTTATCTAAAATTATTTATTTTTTAACTTCTTGAGTAGTTTGAAGACTTTGAATACCAGTAGCTTTTACAACTTCAACTTTAATATTTT
The DNA here is from genome assembly GCA_902617825.1 of uncultured Pelagibacteraceae bacterium. Taxonomy (GTDB): domain Bacteria; phylum Pseudomonadota; class Alphaproteobacteria; order Pelagibacterales; family Pelagibacteraceae; genus Pelagibacter. Next base: position 21,910 of record CACMYE010000002.1, read on the forward strand.
CAGCTATTTCTACTTCAACCTTATCATTATCTATAAGTCTCTCGACTGTGCCAGTGATACCACCTGAAGTAATTACTTTGTCACCTCTTTTAAGGTTTTCAACCATAGCTTTGTGTTCTTTTACTTTTTTTTGTTGAGGTCTAATTAAGAAAAAATAAAAAATAACAAAGATTAAAATTAACGGTATAAATTGTCCTATTCCTGAACCTTCCATAATTCTCCTTTTAAATATTGTGAATATTTATACTATCTGTATCTCTAAAACAACTTTATTTCTGAGAAATTAATTCTAAATTATTCATATATTCTCTTAGAACTTTAGGAACAACAATCGAACCATCTTTTTGCTGATAATTTTCTAATACGGCTATTAAAGTCCTACCCACTGCAAGACCACTTCCATTTAAAGTTCCGACAAAGACAGTTTCTTTATTTCTGTTTTTATACCTAGTTTTCATTCTTTGGGCCTGAAATGTTGAACAAGATGAACATGACGAAATTTCACGATACTTATTTTCTGATGGTAACCAAACTTCAATATCATAAGTTTTCTCAGCACTAAAACCCATATCTCCAGAACATAAAATAACTTTTCTGTAAGGTAGTTCTAATTTATCAAGAATATCGGTCGCACAATTTGTCATTCTTTCTAACTCTTCTAAACAATTTTCTTTTTCAACAATGCTTACAAGTTCAACTTTGTAGAACTGATGCTGTCTGATCATACCTTTTGTATCTTTACCATAACTGCCTGCTTCTTTTCTAAAGCAAGGTGTTGATGCTACAAATCTCATCGGCAAATGATTTTGATCAACTATTTTGTCTTTCACAATGTTAGTTAAAATTACTTCAGCTGTAGGAATTAAAAATTTTCTATCTGATCCTTCATCAAATTTAATTTCAAACTGATCATTTTCAAACTTAGGTAACTGTCCAGTTCCATACATTGTATTATCTGATGCAATTAGAGGTGGTGATATTTCTTGATAACCATTTTTATTTATATGCGTATCCAACATAAAGTTAGATAAGGCTCGCTCTAATAAAGCTAAGTGGTTTTTTACAAAAACAAATCTAGATCCTGTTGTTTTAGTAGCTAAGTCAAAGTCTAGCATTCCAAGATTTTCACCAAGCTCATAGTGAGATTTAGGTTTAAAATTAAATTTTGGTATGTTGCCTGATTTTAATACCTCTACGTTATCATTTTCATCTTTACCAATAGGAACATCAACATGTGGAATATTGGGTATATTAGAAAGTAAATTATCTAACTCTTTTTTTATATTTTTTTGTAAATCAGTCAATTTATCTAATTCTAATGTGAGCTCTTTAGATTTTTTGAATAAACTTTCGTCTTTAGATTTTGAAATATCTTTTTTTTCTTTTTCAATAGCTTCTTTTTTTTGAATTAAATTTCTATTTTCTTCATCCAAATTTTGCAATTTTTTAAAATCAATTTTAATAGATCTTTTTTTTAGGGCTTTTTCAAAACTAGGGAAATCTTTTCTAATTTCCTTTAAATTATGCATCAGTTTTTTCTAAATTTTTGTTTTCTATAAATTTTACTGAAAATATTGATAATTCATATAAAATTAACAATGGTATTGCTAATCCTATTTGTGTAATTGGATCTGGAGGTGTTAACAAGGCAGCAGCAGCAAAAATTATAACCACAACATACTTTCTTCTATCTTTTAAAAACTTGCTATCTACAACACCTATTCTTGCAAGAAGACTTAACACAACAGGTAATTGAAAACTAATTCCAAAAGCAAAAATTAATTTCATCACTAATGACAAGTATTCATTTACCTTTGCTTCTAGCTGTATTGGTAAGCTTGTTGATAATCCGGTACTCTCAAATGATAAAAAGAACTTGATTGCTAGCGGCATGATCAAATAGTAAACCAACATACCTCCTAGAAAAAAAAGTATAGGGGTAAGTATTAAGTAAGGTAAAATTGCAATTTTTTCATGTTTATATAAACCTGGTGCTATAAACTTCCATATTTGCATTAATATAAACGGGCAGGTTACAAAAAATGCTGTAAAAAAAGATACTTTTAAATAAGTTAAAAAAGTCTCTTGAAGTGCTGTAAAGATTAATCTTCTATCTGTACCGTCATCTTTTACAGCTTGTGCAAATGGGTCTACTAGAAAACCATAAATATATTCAGCAAAAAAATAGCAGAAAATAAAAAATATAAATAAAAAAATAAAACTATGTATAAGTCTTTTTCTTAATTCAGTTAAATGACTAACAAAGCCACTGTCTTTTTCATCATTATTCATCTTTTTTTGTTTCTTTTTTTACTTCGTCATTAATTTTTTCATCATCAATTTCTAAATTAGAAACCTCGTTTTGAATATTGCTAACATATCTTTTTGCAGTGCCAATCCATGAACCTGCTTTTTTTAACATAACTGGAAAATCTTTGGGACCAAGAACAACTATAGCGATAGCAACAACTATCAATATCTCAAACCAACCAATAGTAGGCATGTGAGTTATTCTTTGTTATTAGAGTCTTTATTTTCGTCGGAAATATTCTTTGGCTCCGTATCGTCAGTTACATCTGACGCCATACCTTTTTTAAAGCTTTTAATACCTTTGGCAACATCTCCCATCAAACTAGAGATTTTACCTCGTCCAAATAATAAGACTACCAATATTACAACAACTGCTATTTGCCAAATTCCTATGCTCATAGAAACTTATAACCTTTTTATTATAAATTTAAAAGTTACTTTTTTGTTACTCTTTCTCTTCACTATCAAGAGTACTATTCAGCATCTCATCAATATTAGAATAAATATCTTCTTTTTTTTCTTCCTGCTTTTCTTTATAAAACTTACCAGTTCCAAAAATAGCGCTATCAACACTTGAGCTATCAATCATACCTGCTGCACCTAATTCATCGATATTTGGAAGATCTGATAGTTTTTGGATATTAAAATGACTTAAAAAATCATCTGTAGTTACATATTGAATAGGTCTACCAGGTACATCTTTTCTTCCCCCAGGTTTAACCCAATTGAGTTCCATTAAAATATCAAGTGTATTTGTTCCAAAAGCTACACCTCTTATCTCCTCAATTTCAGCTCTTGTTACTGGTTGGTGATAAACAATTATGGCTAAAGTTTCGACCGCAGCTCTGGATAATTTTTTTTCAACAGTTTTTTCTTGAGACATAAGGTTTGCTAATTTCGGAGATGTTCTAAAAGACCACTTGTCTTTAATGCATACTAAATTTATTCCTCGATTTGAGTATTCTTGTTGTAATTTTTCTAATGATTTTGATACATTTAATTTTTTTGAAAGTTTGCTTTCAATAGTATCGATATCAAGTGGTTCAGCAGCAGCAAAAATTACTCCTTCTATTTCTTTCTCAATTTCGGTTAATTTTGAGGGAAACTTGACTACATTATCTTTATTAATTTTTTGTTTTTTAATCACTTACTTCCTTTACATAAATATCATCAAATAGTTTTTCTTGTTTAATAGAAAGATCGCCTTCTTTAGCAAGCTCAAGGGATCCAGCAAAGATTCCTGCTTTACCAGTTCTTTTGTATCTTGAACCAGATTTAAAATTTGCAGGGATTAATTCATCAAGTTTTTTCCAGTCAGCTAGTTTTCCAAAAAAATCTTTAATAGTTTTAATTCCATCTTCTGTGGTAAATACTGGTAATTTTGGAATGTTCATTCTTTGAAAATCTTTAGTCATAATAATAGTTGAATAGGTTTTTAAAAGTTCAAATAAACTTAAATTATATTCAGTGCTGTAAATAGATCTGATATTTCCCTTCATCCCTCTTGTTCTTATTTCACGACCTAACCTTTTTCTTTTAAGCATTTGTTCTGAAAGTAAACGAATAAGTTCTAGTTTTTTTAGCTGTAATTTTAATTTTTCTGCCACTTCTTGAACTTTAAACTCTTCCTCAGGAGTTCCTGGTAGTAATAACTTGGATTTTAAATAAGCAAGCCATGTTGCCATTAATAAATACTCAGAAGCTATTTCTAAATTTAAGTCTTTTTCTTTTGTAATATATTCATGAAACTGATCTGCCAGCTTTGTTATTGATATTTCTTCAAGATCAACTTTTTGGGCTTTAGCTAAATCTAAAAGAACATCTAATGGCCCGTTATAGTTATTTATATCGACATTAAACAATGCAGAATCAAACACGGACATAACAACATACTAACTTAAATTCTTATAAAATAGTGATGTTTTTTTGATAATAAAATTATTTACTAATGGTGAATTTTCAGCAACAACCTTCATTTGGTTGAAATTACCGTTACAATGTAAGGCTAGGTTGCATCCTGCTTCAAAACTTTTAATTGTATTAGTAATTAAGTCATATTTTAAACTCTTCATCGATAAGTCATCAGAAATCAAAACATTTTTAAATCCAATTTTTTTTCGAATAATATTTATAATTTTTTTAGAATGCGTTGCAGTGTTAAGTGGATCAATTTTTTTATAAATAATATGGGCAGTCATTGCGAATAAACTATCTTTATTTTTAAAAGGAAAGAAATCATTTTTAATAAGGTAATTAATGCTCTTATCTACAACTGGTGTAAAATTATGACTGTCTACCTTTGCAAGTCCATGACCTGGGATGTGCTTGATTACCGTGCCTATTGAGTTTTGGTTAAATAAATCAATACAAATATCACCTACCTTTGAAACAATTTCCTTATTTTCTGAGAACGATCTATCACCAATAATATTACTCGATCCCTTAATTCTAAGATCCAATACGGGTAGTGTATTAATATTTACACCAATTTGTTTTAGAAGATATGAAGATTTATCAATAAATAATCTATAAATAATATTAAATTTTCTTTTATCATGTACATATAGTTTTCCAAAATATTCGCCTGTCAAATTATCAAAGGTTATAATATTTTTTAACCTGTTCACTCTTCCTCCTTCTTGATCAATCAAAATAGGATAATGGGGATCTTTGAATAGTTTTCTGATGCTATGAGTTAATAATTTAGTCTGGTTTATAGATTTAATATTTCTTGAAAATAATATTATTCCCCAGGGTTTTTGTTTTTTTAAAAATTTTACTTCACTAGTTGTTAATTTTAGTGATTTAATACCGGTAATAAATGCTTTTCTTTTACTTATCATTTTCTAAAAGTTTCCAGAAATTAAACTTTTTTTTCTTATCTTTATTTGTTTGTTTTACATACTCAATGATGTCTTGGGTATCATTTTCTAATACAGGTAAGTTCTCAGAATACAGTTTTATCTTCTCATCATTATTTTTAAAGGAACGATAAGAATTTTTTAAATTTTCATCAGAAAAATAGTATCTACCAGTAAAAAAAATAAATACTGAGATAACTATTATAAAAATTAAATATTTGATTTCTTTTAACATTACATTTTAGACGGAGTATCTACACCAACAATATCCATTCCAGATTTTATTACATTAGAAATAACTTTTAAGAATACCAACTTATCTAACGGAACTTCTTTTTTTTCATTTATAAAACGTTTATCTGGTTGTTGTTTTCCAAGATTCCAATATGAGTGAAATTCTGAGGCTAACTCATATAGATAGACAGGAATTCTATGTGGCTCAAGTTTTGTACTTGATATATCAATACATTTTGGCCATTCAGACAATTTTTTTAAAATTTTTATTTCATCTTCAGAATATTCAAAATTAAAATTATTAGTTTCAATTTTTTTATTTAAATCTTTATTAATGTGTCTGAATACAGATGAAATTCGTGCATAACAATATTGTACATAATATAATGGATTATCTTTTGACTTTTCTTTTACTGCATCAAAATCAAAATCGAGTTCTGCATCACTGCTTCTGTTCAGCATAATAAATCGAGTAGCGTCTTTGCCAACTTCTTCTACAAGATCATCAACAGTAATATAGTCTCCTTTTCTTTTAGACATTTTAAAAGGTTTATTGTCTTTTATAAGTTTTACTAACTGACTTATTTTACAAATTAATTTATCTTTCTCTCCTGAAAGGGCTTCGACTGATGATGAAATTCTTTTAATATATCCAGCATGATCTGCGCCTAGTATATTGATCAAATAATCAAATTTTCTATCAACTTTGTTTTTATGATAAGCAACATCGCTTGCAAAATATGTCCATGATCCATCAGATTTTTGAAGAGCACGATCTTTATCATCACCAAAATCTGTAGATTTAAACAATAATTGCTCACGCTCTACCCAGTTATTATTATCTTCACCTTCTGGTGCTCTAATTTTACCCTTATAAACAAACTTATTTTTTTCTAAAAATTTAACAACATTTTCAACTTCTTTGTCTAAAACAATTTTTTTCTCACTTACAAAATTATCATGATTTATACCAAGACTATTAAGATTGTTTTTAATTAGCAATAATGCTTGTTCAATTGATAGTTCAGTTAATTTCTCAATAATTTCATCATAATTATCAAAATTCAAATTAGAGTTTGAGGATATATTTTTTGCAAAATCTATTAAATAATCACCTGGATATAAATCAGCATTATCAGCTGGAAAAGCTTCTTTATGAGTTATTTCACGTATTCGAAAATATACTGATTTTGTAAAATTAATGATTTGATTGCCATAGTCATTTACATAGTATTCTTTGGTTACTTTGTGGTTATTAAAGATTAAAAGGTTTGAAATTACATCCCCAAGTATTGCACCACGACAATGTCCTACGTGTAATGGTCCTGTTGGGTTTGCAGATACGAATTCAACAAGATAATTGTTCTTTTTTTCTTTTTGATTTATTCCAAAAGTTTCAGAATTTTCACTGATTTCTTTTGTAAAATTTGCCCAGAATGATTTCTTAAACTTGATATTAATAAAACCAGGCTTTGCGATAGTTATTTCTTCAATTAATTTATCTTTATCTTTTATTATAGGTGCAAGTTGTTCTGCTAGTTCAATAGGTGGTTTATTATTAATTTTAGATAAAACCATTGCAACATTAGTTGAGATGTCACAATTGAATTTTGGTGGAGGAATTTCAGCATTTATTCCATTAAAATTATCAGGAACAATTATTTTATTATCTTTTTTAAGTTCACTAAGTATCAATTTGATTTTTTCTAGATAAATTTCAAAAATATTCATTTATTTGCATTATAAAGGTTGATAGCATAACGATCAGTCATACCAGAAATAAAGTCTGAGATAGCTCTATATTTATCTTTAGTAACTTGTTCTTTTGTAAGAAACTTTCTAGGCGAAGATTGGATTATTTTAAATAATTTTTTTATAATTTTTTTACCTCTTTGATTTTTTCTTAGAACAGATTTATTATCATACATATTAGTTCTTAAAAATGATTTAATTTCTTTTTCTGAACTTTGAATATTTTTAGAAAAACAAACTATTAATTCTTTTGATTTTGCAATATCTTTAAGAGATTTTATTTTTAATCTCTTTAAATTTTTTTGTGTATTACTGATTAAGTCTTTTATCATTAGATCAATCGAGTCTCTAACTATTTGATTAATTGCTATTTTATAATTTTTTTTATTTATCTTTTTTCTATAATTTAGGTAAATATTTTTAAGAAAATTAATCTCACAAAGCTCTTCTAGCTTAAAAAGATTTGCTTTAATTCCATCTTGAATATCATGATTATTATAAGCTATATCGTCTGAAATAGATGAAATTTGCGCTTCTAATGAGGGAAAAGTATTAAATTTAATTTTATTTTTAAAAACTTTTGATCCAATAAGTTTATTTATAGTAGTCAATTCATTAACTGGTCCATTATGTTTTAAAAGGCCCTCTAAAGTTTCAATTGTAAGATTTAAACCTTTAAATTTTAAATATTTGTTCTCTAAAAACATAACAATTCTTAAAGTTTGTAGGTTGTGATCAAAACCACCATGATTATCCATACATTCATGCAATGCATCTTCCCCAGCGTGGCCAAACGGTGTATGGCCTAAGTCATGAGCTAGACTTAAAGTTTCTGCTAAATCTTCATTTAGGTCTAAATATTTCGAAATTGACCTTGCGATTTGAGCAACTTCAATTGAATGAGTTATTCTGGTTCTAAAATGATCACCTTCAGTATTTACGAAAACTTGCGTCTTATGCTTTAGTCTTCGAAACGACGCGCTATGGATAATTCTGTCTCTGTCTCTTTGAAAAGGTGATCGATATTTAGAGTTAGCTTCTTTATTAAGTCTACCTTTACTTTTAAATACGCCCAACAAAGTGTCTTTTTTCATCCTTTAATTTAAATAATTAAGTATTATATTAGTAATATCAGTGTTCAGTCATGATTAAAGAAATTAAATTTACGGATAAAGCTTTAAAACAAATAGAAAATTTATTGTCTAAAAAAGACGAAGGTTCTTTTTTTAGAATCGCTATTAAAGGTGGTGGTTGTTCTGGTTTTCAATATGAATTTACTTTTGATCAATCGAAACAAGCTGACGATCTTAATTATCAAAATATTTTAATTGATAAGGCATCTGCTGACTTATTAAAAGGATCTGAAGTTGATTATGTATCTGAATTAATTGGTGAGTCTTTTAAAATTTCCAACCCTCAAACAAAATCTTCTTGTGGGTGTGGAGTTTCATTCTCTCTTTAATGCTCATCTCATCGTGGAATGTTAATTCTGTCAGAGCAAGAATAGAAAATATCAAAAGCTATCTACTAAAATATAAACCTGATATTTTAATGATGCAGGAGATAAAAACTGAAGATATTAATTTCCCTTATGACGACTTTTCCTCAATGGATTATGAAAGTCATGTGTTTGGTCAAAAAAGCTATAATGGTGTTGCAATTATTTCAAAAAAAAAACTAACTAACATTAGAACAGATTTAATTAAGGATAAATTAAAGCAATCTAGAATTATTTCTGCTGAAGTTGAATATAAGAAAAAAACTATTCAATTAATAAATATTTATACTCCAAATGGAAATCCGGTCGATACAGAAAAATATGATTATAAAAAAAATTGGATGGATCAATTAATCAAACAATTAAAATCCTTATCAAAGAAAAATTCTAACATAATTCTTGCTGGTGATTTTAATGTTATTCCTGCTGCAGAGGATGTCTATAATGTAAAAAGTTTTGAAGATGATGCTTTGTATCGACTTGAAATTAGAAAAAAATTTAGAGAAATGTTAAATCTTGGATTTAGTGATGTTTACCGACATTTTAATGAAGACAAAGAAGGCTATACCTTTTGGGATTATATGAGAGGTGCATGGCAAAAAAATAATGGGATGAGAATTGATCACTTTTTAGTATCAAGCTCAATAATTGATAATATTAAAGGTATTAATATAAATAAAGACCCTCGTGGAAGAGAAAAACCTTCGGATCACACTCCAATTGAGATTAACCTAGCTTAAAGATTTAATTTTATTAACCAATTCCTCATTAATATTTCTTGGACCTTTGTCTAATCTATTTTTATGTCTTCTCTCACCTGGAAGTCTTACTTCACCCATAGACTTCATTTTATCAAAAAATTCACCTGCATGTTTTTGCCAGTCTGTTCCTGATGTTTTATCTGGACTAATTGCTAAAATAAATTCACCACCACTAGGAGGACCACCATCATTGTTATCTTTAGCAGCTGTTTCAAAACTAAAATTATCACCAACGAGAGCACCAGCTAATAATTCTACCATCATAGCAATTGCAGAACCTTTATAACCACCAAAAGGAAGCAATACTCCACCATCGGCTATTTGTCCTGGATCAGTAGTTTCTTTACCATCTTTCGTAAGTCCTGTTCCTAATGGAACTTTGTGCCCTTCTCTTTTTGCTACTTGTACTTCTCCCATAGCCATTGAAGCAGTTGCCATATCATAAACTACTGGTGTCTTTCCAGGTCTAGGCCATGCAAATGAAATTGGATTTGTTCCAAAAAGAGGTTTAATCGCACCAGCAGGTGCAACAGCAGGCTTATAAGAAGTACATGCAAAAGCAACTAAACCATCTTCAGCTAATTTTTCGGTTTCAGGCCACATAGCAGCCATATGATGTGAATTATTTATTGCTAAGACAGCAACACCATTTTCTTTAGCAGCTTTACTTAATTCTGGTAAGCTTTTATTTAATACCACAGGAGCTAAACAATTATTTCCTGCAACTTTAATTACAGATGGTGAAATTTTTTTAATTTCAGGTTTTCCTTTACCATTTATTTTTCCACTTTTTAATCCTGAAACATAAGCTGGTAATCTAAATAAACCATGAGAAAGTGATCCATCTCTTTCTGCATTAGTTATTAATTCGGATAGGATTGATGCAGTATCATCATCACATCCATTTGCTAAAAGTGTTTTTTTAGCTAAATTATTAATTTCGTCTAAGGTTAATGAAACAGTGTTCATTATTTTGATTTACATTTCTTACATAAACCAAAAAATTCTAAATTGTATTTATTGTATTTCATCCCCGCCTGATCAGCAAAGTTTGATAAATATTTTGATAGTTTAGTATTACTTATTTCTGAAACTTTTTCACAACTTTCACATATTGAAAATGCTGTAGCCTTAGAAATTTGGCAGCTAGAATTCTGACATGCAATGAAGGCGTTTCTACTTTCAATTTTGTGGATTTTACCAATTTCAACTAATTTATCTAATGCCCTATAAACTTGTAATGGTGCATTGATGCCTTTTTTCTGTACATTAAAAAGAATTGAATATGCTTTTAACGGCTCAGGAGATTTATCAATCAAATCAAAAATAATTTTTTGGTTTTTTGAAAGATTGTGTTGTTTTTCCATTTTTAAATTTCCTATTAGTTTTTTAATTTAATCGATTGTTTAATTTTAAACAAAGATAATATGAATAATATTAACGCTGCTGCAATAATTGAAGGTCCGGAAGATGTATTAAATTCTAGTGAAGAATATAGTCCTAAGATAACTGATAATAAGCCACCAATGATAGAGAATAGAACCATTTTCTGAGGACTATCAGAGATATTTCTAGCCATTGCTGCAGGTATTATTAACATTCCTGTAATCAATAATAATCCGACCATTTTGATTGAAATAGCAATTACAGCTGCCATTAATATTGTAAATATTGCTTTTGCTCTATCGGGGTTTAATCCCTCTGCCTCAGCTAATTCATAATTAACAGTTGATGCAAGCAAAGGTTTCCAAATTAATTTAAGTACAATTAAAATTAATGCTCCCCCCGACCAGATTACAAGTAAATCATCGGTCGTTACCGCTAATATATCGCCAAATAATAAACCCATAATATCAAATCTTATAAATGTTAAGAAACCAATAACTACTAATCCAACTGCTAATGATGAATGAGCTAAAAGCCCTAACAATGCATCACCTGGTAAATTAGTTCTTTTCTGAAGCTGAATTAATATTAGTGCAATAACTGATGAAATTAAAAATACAGAAATAGCGATATTTAAATCAAATGTATAAGCCATTGTAACTCCAAGAAGAGCTGAGTGAGAAAGTGTATCTCCAAAATAAGACAATCTTCTCCACACAACAAAACATCCAAGTGGACCAGTTACAAATGCTATTCCAATACCTGCAACTAGTGCTCTTATAAAAAAATCATCAAACATTAATTTTTCTTTATTTCCCCTTCATCGGAATGAACATGATCATGCTTATGCTCGTATGTTGTTAAAATTTGAGAAGCTTTTTCACCAAACAAAGCTTTATATTCATTATTTTTTGCTACATCTATTGGTGAGCCTGAACAACAAACATGACCATTTAAACAAACTACGTAATCAGTTGCTGTCATCACCATATGCAGATCATGAGAGATTAATAATATTCCACAATTTAAAGTATCAGATATTTTTTTAATTAATTTATACAAATCAATCTCACCTGTATAATCAACTCCCTGCACTGGTTCATCTAACACTAATAATTCTGGTTTTTTAGAAATTGCTCTTGCAATTAAAACTCTTTGAAATTCTCCACCTGATAAACTACCTAAATTTTTGTTTTTAAGATGAATTACGCCTGTTAATGATAGTGCTTCATCAATAGCACTATCTTCTATAGTTTCTGTTAAAAGCATAAAATCATAAACTCTAATAGGTAAAGTCCAATCAATTGAAATTTTTTGGGGAACATAACCAACTTTGGTTGTATATTTTTCAACAGTCCCCTCAATATTTTTATAAATTCCTAAAGCGATTTTAGCAGTGGTACTTTTACCAGAACCATTTGGTCCGATGAGAGTTACTATCTTGCCCTTTTCAACCGTAAGAGAAACGCCCTCGACTAACCATTTTTCGCTTTGACGAAAACCAGCATTATTTAATTTAACTAAAATATTATTATTAGAATTCATTTAACCCTTGACTTGTAAATGTTATATTATTACATAGTGTTATATTATAACAACCAATTAATAGTGTATTTATGAAAAATTTAAAAAAACTGCCAATAATCATATCCATTTTATCTTTATTTACTTTTTTTGTACCAGCTAATGCTGATATTAAAGTAGTTGCCTCAATTAAACCAATACATTCGTTAGCTAGTTACCTTATGAATGGAGTGGCTAAACCTGATTTAATTATAGATGGATATGCATCTCCACACGGATTTGCGATGAAGCCATCTCATGCAAAGATGTTACAAAATGCTGATTTAATTTTTTGGGTTGGTGAAGATGTGGAAAATTTTCTAGAAAAGCCATTAGGATCAATTGCTAAAAAAGCAGAAAAAATTGAATTAATGCAAATAATGGGACTTCAAGTTTTAAAGTTTAGAGAAAGAAATATTTTTGATGATCACGATGATCATGGACATGATGATCATGATAAAAAGGAAGATCATGACTCACATGCTAAAAAGGAAGATCACGATGATCATGAAAGACAAGCACACGGTGAATTTGATCCACACATTTGGTTAGATCCAATTAATGCAAAGGTAATATTAAATGAAATGGTTGAGCATTTAATTGAAAATGATCCAAAAAATGAGGCTAAATATAAAAGTAATTTAGATGAAGCTTTAAAGGATATAGATAAGCTTACAATTGATGTAATGACTGAATTAAGTAACAGTGTTTCCTCGATCGTATTTCATGATGCTTATCAATATTTTGAAAAGAGATTTAACGTAAATATTTTAGGTGCTTTTACAGTTAATACTGATGTAATGCCTGGAGCTGAGCAATTAGCGGAAATTAGAGAAATAATCGAACACGATAAAGTTGCATGTGTATTTTCAGAACCACAATTTAATCCTGATATAATTAAAGCTGTAGCAAAAGATATGAATATAAAAACTGGTGTAATTGATCCATTAGGAGCAACATTAAATCCAGGTAAAGATTTATATTTTTCTTTGATTAAAAATATGTCAGCATCATTTAAAGGTTGCTAATACTACTTCATATTTCTATATTAAACACTTTAGGAATATTAATTAAAGCAATACGACAAATATAATTTAGTATTTTTCGGCATGCAAAAAAAGTAGCTCTAGACAAATGAAAATTGAATATTATTTCAGTATCTTGTCTCCCTTTGCCTATCTGGGAGCTGATAGATTTACAAAAATAGTAAGCAAATATAATTTAGAGGTTATAGAAAAACCGCTTGATTTAGTTGGTGAAATTTTTCCAAATACTGGAGGATTGCCAGTTCCCAAAAGACACCCTGCTAGACAAAAATATAGACTTGTAGAGCTGACAAGAATTTCAAACAAACTAGGTCTACCATTTAATAAACAGCCAAAGTTTTTTCCACCAAAAGATCCACATGTAGCAGCAAAATTTTTAATAGCCTCAAATAAAATGGGAAATAAACTTCATTTTGGAAATGAATGTTTAAAATATTTGTGGTCGATGGATAAAGATATTTCAGATCACACTATACTTCAGGAAATTTGTGAAAAGTTAAATTTAAATTTTGAAGATATGAAGAAATTAGCTTTAACTGATGAAATAAACTTGGAGTATCAAAAAAATTCAAAAGACGCAGTTGATCACGACGTATTTGGATCTCCTTCTTATGTCTTAAATAATGAGATTTTTTGGGGTCAAGATCGATTAGATTATCTTGAAGATGTATTAAAAAAATAATTTAAAATTGCAATTTCATATATCTTTATTTTTCTTTGATTAAAAATATGTCAGCATCATTTAAAGGTTGCTAATTTGTTAGTTTATTCAAAGTATTAATTAAAATTAATTTTAACAAATCTTTAATATGATATTACTGTTTATTAAAACGATAATAGACTTAAAAAATATTAAGGAGAAAAATGACTACAAATATCAGAGTATTAAAATGGACAAGTACAGTATTAACACTTTTAGGTATATTAACTTTTTATTTGGATTACTATCCTTACAGCATGATACCACACAGCTTAGGTATAATTGGTTGGACAATTGTTGGCACTATTACAAAGGATAAACCATTATTAACAAATTTTTCTTTACAAATACCGATAATGATAGCAGGTATAATTAAATACTCTTATACAACAGGAATATTTTAGCTTACTTGGTATCCATTTGACCAAACATTTTTTACAACAGGTAAATTTTGGTAAATTTTAAACCTTACTAAATCTGCTCTTTTGTTATTGTCAATTAAACCTCTATCATTTAAATTTGTAGCTAAAGATGGAGCGTGACTAGCTGCTGCAAATGCTTTCGGAAGATTATCAATTTCTAAACCCCATTTAGTAACAGAAATAATTAATGAGGATGGAATATAATCTGAGCTTAAAATATCTAGACAATCATTTTCTAAAAGCTCTTTTGCTGATATATTACCAGAGTGTGAGCCACCTCTCATTAAATTAGGAGAACCCATCATAATTTTAATATCATATTCCTTTGAAGTCTTGGCTGCTTCTAATGTTGTTGGAAATTCAGCTAACTTTACACCATATTTATTTGAGTTATGTACGTCATTTTTTGTAGTATCGTCATGACTAGCTAAAATACAATCATATGAGGATTTAAATTCTAGAATTCTATCTATGTGTTTCTTGCTATTTTTTTTTTGGAGATTTTTTAAGTGATCAAAATGAATTTCCATTTCATTTTCTGTCATACCATGTTTAATTGATAGGTATTCTTTATACTTATCTATAACTCTAAATTGCCGCTGACCTGGTGTATGATCCATAATACTAATCAGTTTTACATCGTGAGTTTCATTGTATTCATCTAATTCATCAATCAAATTCTCTGAACATGTTTCGGCTCTTAAATGTATTTTATGATCAATCTTGAGAATATTATCCTTTTTAAAATTTGAAATTATATCTGAACAGTTTTTTGCATATTTTTTATATTTTCCTGTTTTTTCAATAGAGCCAACTCTCAATGCGTCAAAAACTGTAGTTATTCCAACAGATGCTAATTCTCTATCATGAGATAAAATTGCATTTTCTACTGGAAATGAAACTTTAGGTCTTGGTGTCATGTGTCTTTCAAGATTGTCAGTATGTAATTCAACCAATCCTGGAGAGATGTAATCTTTTTCGCAGTCTATTGAAGTTTTGTTATTAGTTAATCCACTACTTATATCGATAATCTTGTTATCTTTTATCCTTATATGACCATGAATAATCTCATCCTTTTTAATTATCATGGCATTATTTAAAATATATTCATGCATCAATTTTTATTACACATGAATTGTTACAAATATTTTAAATTAGAGAAAATTTATATAAGTATTATAAGTTGAATTATGAAAAAATATTCTAGATTTGCAATTTATTACGCCCCTCCAAAAGGAAGCGTTCTAGAAGAATTTGGCAAATATTGGTTTGGTTGGGATCCCCTTGTCGCAAAATTTATAAATAATAAGCAAAGAATTAATTATCTAAACAGATTTGGAATAAAAAACTTAAAAAGCATAGATAATAATATTTTAATGGCAAAAAAATATGGATTTCATGGGACACTTATACCTCCTTTTAAACTAAACAATAATTATAATAGAAAAAAATTATTTAAAAAAATTGAGGATGTAGCTAAAAAATATAAAAAATTTAATTTTTATAAATTTAAATTAAAAAAAATTGACAATTTTTATGCTTTTGTACAATCTAAAAAGAATAATAACATTAATAAGTTATCAAATAGACTTGTTAGAGAGTTATTTAAATTTAGGTCACCTCTTACAAAAAAAGAAATTGATAGAAGAAATCCCTCTAAACTAAGTAAATTACAATTAAGTATTTTATATAAATGGGGATATCCCTATTTAATGTCAGAATTTAATTTTCACATGACCCTTGCATCTGAGGTATCAGGAAACAAATTGTACTTTGAATTAAAAAAAATCGAAAAAAACAAAGAAATTATCTTAAATGAAACAAATGATTTTGATAAAATATATATATTTGGTGAAAACCAAAAAGGAATGTTTGAGAATTTAGAAAATTTTTCACTCAGCTAAAATTATTTTTTTTAATTTATTTGTACCTATAGATATTGATTTATTATTGATTATTGTAATTGTATTTTTTGGAAGTAAATTAATTTTTCTTTTTATCCTTTTAATAATTGATTTTTTGTCTTCTCTTGCTCGATTTACGAGTCTCCTTTTTATAATTGTTGATGAGGCAGTAATGTTTATTATTTTTACGTTATTAACCTTTTTTTTTATTTTAAAAAGTATTTTTCTAGAACCATTAAAAATTACTTTTTTACCTTGCTTAATTTTCTTTATTTCTTTGAACGGAATACCGTATGAAAAACCATGAGCTTTCCAGTAGATGAAGAAAAATTTTTTTGAAATTTTATCTTCAAAATTTTTAATTGATATACTGTAATGATCTTCATTTTTAATATCTTTTTTCCTGGTAATGTACCTTTTAACCAAAATGGAATTAGGAATTTTATTTATTACTTTTTTTAATAATGTATCTTTTCCTGAGCCGGATGGTCCAACGACTACAAAAAGCTGACCGTTAGTTTGCATGTGATATTTTTGTAATATCTATTTCTCTAGCATTTAAATATTTACGTGAAGATTCATCATGAAAAATACCAATTATTGAAGATCCTTTATCTTTTTTTTCATTAATCAAATTCAAAACAATATCTTTGTTAACATTGTCCAAGCTAGCGGTTGGTTCATCTAGTAGCAAGCATGGATAATTTCTAATCAATCCCCTAGCAACATTTACTCTCTGTTGCTCACCTCCTGAAAAAGTAAGTGGCGATAAATTCCATAAATTCTTATCGATATTAAGATCTAGTAAAATTTTTTCAGCTCTTTCACGAACTTCCTCTTGATCAAAATTTATTTCTAATAATGGCTCCATAACAATTTCAATTGTAGGAACACGAGGTATCACTCTTAGAAATTGACTAACATATCCTATTGTATTTTTTCTAAGTTCAATAATATTTCTAGGATATTTATGATCTATTTTGTAATTATTAATTTTAATTTCTCCCGATTGAAAAAAATAATTTCCATAAATCATTTTTAAAATACTAGATTTTCCAACACCTGATGGTCCTGTCAAAGCTACAATTTCTCCAGGATTAATTTTCAAATTCAAATTTTTAAAAACTGATATATTTGTTCTTCCTTGATTATGAAGTGTAAATTTTTTTGTAATATTATTAAGTTCAATCATTTTAAACCTGAAGTACTGAGCTGACTAATAACTGAGTATAAGAATGTTGTGGATCATCTAATACCTGATCGCAAAGTCCAGACTCAACAGCCTCACCATTTTTCATCACAATAATTTTATCAGCTAACAATCTAATAACTGCAAGATCGTGAGAAACAATGACAACTGATAAATGTAATTCTCTAACTAATTTTCTTAACAAATCTAAAATTTTTGCTTGAACAGAAACATCAAGTCCTCCTGTTGGTTCATCCATGAAAATTATTTTAGGACTCGTAACCAAGTTTTTTGCTATTTGTAATCTCTGTAACATTCCACCAGAAAATGTTCTTGGAAAATCATCTACCCTACTTTTATCGATTTCCACTTTATCTAACCATTTAAAAATAGTTTGCCTAATGTTTCCATAATTTCTTTGTCCAATAGACATTAATCTTTCACTAATATTTCCGCCAGCACTTACGTCCAATCTTAAACCATCTCTAGGATTTTGGTGAACAAAAGCTAATTCAGTTCTTATCAATAATCTTTTCAATGACTCTGATATTTCTAAGAAATTAATAATTTCATTATCTTTATTAATTAGGATTTTTCCACGATCAGGGTTCAGATTTCCCGATATTGAATTTATAAAAGTTGTTTTTCCTGAGCCAGACTCTCCTACTACTCCTACGACTTCACCTGGATACAATGTCATATTCATATTTTTACATCCAACTTGATCGCCATAATATTTATTTAAATTTTGAACAGATAAAATTGGTTCCATTTACTTATCTTTCATTCTTTGATTGCAGTAATTTGTATCTGAACATATGAACGATCTATTACCATCATCGTCAGTGATTATTTCATCTAAAAAACTATCATTTGATCCACAAATAGAACATTTATGTGGTGCTTTTGAAGGATCAAATGGATAATCTTCAAAATCAAGACTCGTTACTTCAGTATATGGTGGTATTGCATAAATTCTTTGTTCTCTACCGGCACCAAACAATTGTATAGCAGGATTGTTATTCATCTTTGGATTATCAAATTTTGGTATAGGCGATGGATCCATTATGTATCTATCATTTGTTTTCACTGGATAAGCATATGCGGTTTCTATATGTCCATTTTTAGTGATATCCTCATAAAGCTTAACATGCATAATTCCATATTCTGATAAAGCGTGCATTTTTTTTGTCTCTTGATATCTAGGTTCTAGAAAAGCAAGTGGCTCCGGAATTGGAACTTGATAAACAAGTATCTGTTTTTCATTTAATTGATTCTCTGGTATTCTATGTCTTGTTTGTATTATTGAAGCATCTCCAGTTGTTTCAGTAGTCTCAATATTTGCTGTTTTTTTAAAAAAATTTCTTATTGAAACTGCATTAGTAGTATCATCTGCTCCCTGATCAATAACTTTAAGGACATCGTCTGTTGTTAAACAAGATGAAGTTACTTGCACACCGCCTGTACCCCATCCGTAAGGCATTGGCATTTCTCTGGATGAAAATGGGACCTGATAACCTGGTATACAAAGAGCTTTGATTAAAGCTCTTCTTATCATTCTTTTTGTATTTTCGTCTAAATAAGCAAAATTATAAATTTCATCTTGAGCTACAACATTAGCTTTTTTATTTTTAAATTTAAGTACGTTGTTCATTTTTATTATATTCTTCTCTAATTTTTCTTACTAAATCCAATTCCGCCTGAAAATCTACATAATGAGGTAATTTGATATGTTCTAAAAAACCAGTAGCTTGAATATTATCACAATGTGATATAACAAATTCTTCATTTTGAGCAGCAACACCCAAGTACTCCTCACCAAATTCTTTCCATCTCATTGATCTATCAACCAAAGCCATTGAAATTGCTTTTCTCTCTAATTGACCAAAAACTAAACCATATCCACGAGTAAATTGAGCAGGTATTTTTTTACTACCTTTAAATTGGTTTACTGACTCACACTCAGTAAACATGACATCAGCAATATTTATTTCTATACCTAATTCTGGAATTTCAAATTGAACTTCAACGTAACCAGTTCTTAATTCACCAACAAATGCATGGTTTCTAGCATACCCTCTCTGTGTTGAGTAAGCTAAACCAAGAAGAAAACCTTCATCTCCTCTTGAAAGAGATTGCAGTCGTTCAGATCTTGTTAAAGGAAAATTAATTGGGTTTCTTGTAATATCTTTAGATGTTTTGCCACTAGGTATTTCTTTCTGAATTAATCCTTCTTTATTTAAAAAGCTTAAAACATGGGGGATTTCTTTATCATCATATTTTTCGATCTTAGCTTTTTCATACTCACCATCAGCAAGAAGTTTGAAGTCAAGTAAACGGTGTGTGTAGTCAAATGTTGGGCCTAACTTTTGTTTACCTGGGATATCTTTAAATGTTGCAGATATTCTTCTTAGACATAACATTTTGCTAGTTTCGATAGGTTTGCTTGAACCAATTCTAGGTAAAGTAGTTCTATAGGCTCTCATTAGGAAAATTGCCTCAATCAAGTCACCTCTAGACTGTTTGATTGCAAGAGCAGACAAATCTTTGTCATATAAAGATCCTTCTGACATAACTCTATCAACACTTAAAGTTAGTTGTTCACTAATTTGTTTAATATTTAGTTCTGCTATATTTACATCGCCTCTTCTTATTTCAGATAACCAAGAATGTGCATTATTGATTGCCTTTTCTCCACCTTTTACAGATACATACATTTTATAGCTCTCCTATTTTTAATGATCTTGGTATTGAATAGAATTTTTCATTATCAACAAAATAAAAATCAAGTCCTAATGGAAATTGCTGGTTATTTTTTTTTATAATCTCTCTATCAGGTAAAAATATACTTTTAGAACTTTTAATACCAGGACCAGTAATTATGGCATTTGGTTTTTCAAATTGAGACTGGCAAATAATAGTACACGATTGATCAGGATTTTGCTCGTCCCCCTTTTTAAATTCACCTAGTGGTAAAAGATCATCCCAAGTACCAATTGCAAAATTTGCATTTTTTTTATCTGTAATGTTTGCACCTGTATTAAATTTAATCCAATCAATAGTTTCTGAATTATTAATATTACGACCTAAAAAAATATTTGAATAACTGTCACAAAAAGTTTTTATAATAGAGCAACTGGCTGAAAACATGTTCGAAGGCGAATTTATATTGTCTAATGTTTCGATCGAACCAGGATATGAAGTTGCAAACAAAATACTTCTAAAATAATCAGCACTTGTTTGAGAATTATTTTTTTTAGAAACAACTTCCATAACTTATTTATCCTCACCTCTTACCAAGGTAAAAAAATCAACCTTAGTAGCTTCTGTTTTAGATAATATTTCATTTCTTTTGTTATTTTTATATTTAATTAATTTATCTATTATATTTCTTTTAATTATTTCTTTTTTTTCAGTTTGCATCAATGCATCACACAAAGCTGCAATTTTGGATTTATATTTATTTCTACCCTGAACATAACCATGTCCTTGAATTTTTTTATCTAAATTTAATGAACATCTCGTTATAGTTACTTCTCCAACATTAAAATTATCACCTGTGGCGCCTGCTTTTCCTTGAACCATAATACTGCCAATCTCAGGTTTTCTTAACCAATTATATTCTATTTTCATATTTAAATTATCCCAAAGCGAAATGAGATAATTTTCATCTGCTGTTGCTAAATAACTTAACCATTGTTTTCTTGATTCATTTTGCATAATGCTATACAACTAGACAAGTAACAAAATTAAAAAAAATTTCAATAAATTATTTATTAAAATTTTATGACAACAAAAGATTTGCTTTGGAAAGAAATATACAATTCAATCAAAAGAGAAATTGTTTTAAACAAGTACAAAATTAATAAAAAATTAGATTCCGAAGGTGACTATGCAAAACAATTTAATGTAAATAGACACACGATAAGAAGAGCTTTTAAAGAACTTAAAAATGATAATTTAATATATTCAAAAAGAGGTTTGGGTGTTTTTGTTAAATCATCAAAAATTAGTTATTCAATAAGCAAAAATGTTCGTTTTACTGAAAATATTCTTGAAGAAAACAAATCAGCACGAATTGAAATTAAGAGTTTTGATATTGCAGAATGCAATTTATTTGAAAAAAAAGAGTTAGATTTGAAAAAAAATGAAAAAGTGACTAGAATAAATAGTATTGGTTATATAAATAACTCTCCTTCAGTGATAACATTTAGATCTATACCACATAAAAGATTTCCAAAATTTATTAATCATTTTGTTAAAAAACAGTCTGTAACTAAAACATTTAATTTATTAAATGTTAAAAAAATAATAAGATCTAAAACGTTAATAAACGCAGAAATTTCAGACAAAATAAAATCAAATTTTTTAAATATTGATGTTGGAAAACCTTTAATAAAAACAACATCCATTAATGTTGACTTCAACAAAAAACCAATAGAGCTTAGTGAAAGTTATTTTGACGGGTCTAAAATTCAGATACTTGTTAAAGTTTAGATTGATAAAAAACTAGACTTTCTACTTGAGGTTTTATTTTAACATTTACTAAACAAAACTTATAAATTTTATTAATAAAATTTTAACATTTTCTCAAAAAATGAGATGCATAAATAGGTATGCGAATAAGCAAAATAAATAAATTCTTTGGTAATAATCACGCTGTTAAAAATGTTTCATTTGAGGTCAATAAACCTCAAATGATAGGAATTATTGGAAGATCAGGTGCAGGTAAATCAACTCTTCTCAGGATCATAAATCGACTCACTGATGCAACAGATGGAGAAGTAGAAATCGATGGTCAAAATATATTACAACTAAAAAGCAAAGAAAAAAGATCCTGGCAGAGAAATTGTGCAATGATTTTTCAACAATTTAACTTAGTACCGAGACTAGATGTATTAACAAATGTCATTTTAGGTAGATTAAATTATCAAGGATCATTTAGAGCATCATTAAAAATGTTTTCTCGAGATGAGAGAGCTGATGCTTTAATTTTGCTTAACACCCTTGGTATGGCTAATACTGCACTTCAAAGAGCAGAAACTTTATCTGGTGGTCAACAACAACGTGTAGCTATATGCAGAGCATTAATGCAAAATCCTAAAATGATTTTGGCAGATGAACCTATAGCATCTTTAGACCCAATGAATGCAAGAATGGTAATGGAGTCATTAAGAAAAATTCATGATGAAAAAAATTTAACGGTCATTTCAAATCTTCATACCCTAGATACAGCAAAAACCTATTGTGACCGTATTATTGGAATGAAAGATGGCGCAATTGTCTTTGATGATTTACCAGAAAAATTATCAGACAAACTTGCAAGAGAAATTTATGGTGCAGAAGCTGATGAAGCTTTTGAACCACAAGTAACATCCACTGAGCTTAAAACAAAAAAAAAGATAAATGGAGATGTTGAGAAAGAATTTGCAACTGCATGAGATCAATAACTCATCGTTACAAATACAAATAAGTCGAGAGACTAAAATTATAAAAAGGAGATAATTATGTTTAATAAACTAACAAGAGTTATTGCACTTTTAGCTATGGTGTTTTTTTCAACCCAAGCTAATGCGGTAACTTACACGGGTCCAAAAATGGACTTAAGTAAATATCAACCAGAGTTTAGAGTTGGTTTTTTAGGTGACGAAGCAGCACAAGATATTATAGCTAGAAATGAATGTTTCATGCCGTATATCGAAGCCGCTTATGGTGTACCAGCTAAATTTTTTACTTTTAAAGACTACGCTGGAACAATGGAGTCGATGCTAGGTGGTAATCTAGATTACACTTGGTTCGGTTCTTCAGGATACGCAGGTATGTATTTAAAAGATCCAACTGCAGTAGTACCAGTACTAACAAGAATGCAGCCAACTGGTGATATGGGTTACTACTCTGTTGCAGTAGCAACTAAATCATCTGGAATTAAATCAATGGCAGACCTTAAAGGTAAATCCTTTGGTTGGGCTGACCCTAACTCTACATCAGGTTTTTTAATTCCGTCAATTGAATTAAAGGCTATGGGTATGGACCCAGATACATATTTTTCAAAAACACAATTTTCTGGTGGGCATGAAAACAATGTATTAGCGGTAATGAATGGTGATGTCGATGCTGGTGTAACATGGGTATCTGGTGTTGGTAGCTGGGAAGAAGGATATTCGTCAGGGAATTTAAGAAAAATGGTTGATAAAGGGATTTTAAATATGGACGACATCGTTCAAATTTGGTCTTCAAAATTAATTCCTAATGGTCCAATTGTGATGCCTACTTTTTTACCTGTTAGAGCACATCAAGTAATGATTGGAATGAAACAATGGATACACGAAAACGATCCGAAGTGCAGCGAAAACGTTGCAAACGGTATTGTTAAAAAATGGGTTCCGGTAGATCATTCTTTTTATGAGTCGGTTGTAGCTGCTAGAAAAGCTAAAATTGAAGCACAAAAAAATAATTAATTAAGTACCCCATTTAGAGGCAAAGACTTAAAATCTTTGCCTCTAATTTTTTTGGTTTTTAATATTATGTCAAAAGCATTACCAGCAAATTTAGAACAAATTGAAGTTAATTTAAAAAAATTAACAAACCAGAGAACTAGATCCTCACTATTAGGTATTGCAATTTTAATATTAGTTTTTTTTAGTGGTACCCTAGTATCGTTAGAGGCAAATGCAGGATCTTTTGGTAGAGGTATAGCTAATTTTTTTAATTATCCAAGAGATTTATTTATTGATACATTTGAGATGGGATGGAAATATTGGCCAAGAGTTGTAAAATACATACCTGAATTAATTACTACATTAAATATTGCATTATTTTCAACTTCGATCGGATTTGTTTTGGCAGTTATTTTTGCAATCTTCTCTAGTAGAAATTTAATAAGAAATAAAAGAGTTATTCAATTTACAAAATTTTTTATGGATGTGACAAGATCATTTCCAACATTAATAATAGCAATGGTGTTTTTATATTTGATGGGTAAATCATCTTTACCAGCAGTGATTGCCATAACAATACATACTGCAGGTGCACTTGGTAAATTATTCACGGAAGCTATAGAAAATTGTGATGGAAAACCTATTGAGGGTTTAAGTTCTGTTGGTGCGACTTGGACACAAAAAATAAGGTTCTCAGTTCTTCCACAAGTGCTTCCTCTTTTTCTAAGTTATGGAATTTTAAGATTAGAAATTAATGTTAGAGAATCTACAATATTAGGTTTTGTTGGTGCGGGTGGAATTGGAGAAATGTTAGCAGCTTTAATACAATGGAATTATGGAGCTGATGTTTTGGCATGTATGTTCTTGTTGGTTGGTACGATAATTGCATTGGATTATTTATCTGCATATTGGAGACATAATTTAATTGGAGTAAATCAATGAGTTCTAGTTTAGCAATTGAAAGAGATAATATTCGAAAATTATTTCCTGACACATTCAATCAAGCTAGAAAAAGTAGAATAAAAGGTCAAATAATTTTCTTTCTCATTTTAATATATTTGATAATAGGTTTTTTTACTTTAGATGTTGTGGATATTCCAAAAAAATGGAAGCCACAAAATGCGGCGATGTTTGTTTTAGACACATACGCCCACAAAGATCATGTTACTATGAAATGGGAAAATCCTGACGATATTAAAATAGCTTTTGAGGGTAACTATAGAAGTGTTTATGGAAGAGACAATCTTGATAAATCAATTCCAGAATGGTTTTATAAAAATTCTGATAATATTGGAAATGTCATTGAATTTAATAATGAAGGTAAAGCAATATTATACAAAGATAGGGTTGAGATTGTAAATTTCCCTAAATATGAAAGAAATTTTACCATAAAATTAAACACAAATAGTAAACCTTACGTAGTAGGTTCGGAAGACTTAGCTAAAGATGACTTAAAAGGTTTTAGAATTACAGAAAACAGAGTTGAATTTAGACCAACTTTACATGAGAGAGTTCAGGTATATCCTAAAAAAGTAGAAATTCATCGTTACAGCATAGGATGGAAATATTTTTGGTTTGATTTCTCAAGTCCCTTAGAACCATATAGCTTTTTCGAAGCATTAGGTTTGACTTTTTCTAAAGAAAGAGTTGTTCCTGAAATGTCTAATTTAAAACTTTTCTTAACAGAAATTAAAGACAATGAAGCATTTATGCACGGTAGAGTTTGGTGGGCAATGCTAGAAACAATAGTTATGGCTGTACTTGGGACAATGTTTGCTACGGTGATGGCTCTGCCCTTGTCATTCCTTGCTGCATACAACGTTACTCCTATTAAAGCTCTAAGATTTACGTTGAGAAGATTATTTGATACTTTAAGAGGAATAGACTTTTTAATTTGGAGTTTAATATTTTTAAGAGCTTTTGGTCCAGGACCCTTCACTGGTATTTTTGCAATTGGTTTTACCGATACAGGTACGTTAGGGAAATTGTATTCTGAAGCAATTGAGAATACTGAGAAGAAACAACAAGAAGGAGTTCAATCTACTGGGGCTAGTAAATTTCTACAACATAGATTTGGTATAATTCCTCAAATACTTCCAATTTTTGTATCTCAATCCTTATACTATTTAGAGTCAAATACTAGAGGAGCCGTAATTATAGGTGCAATGGGCGCAGGAGGAATTGGTTTACAATTTTTAGGAGCATTAGGTACTGGAAATGATTTTGAAAATGTTGCCTACATGGCAATATTAGTTTTAGCTGTTGTAATATTTATGGATAGATTATCTGCTTGGCTTAGAAGAATACTAATTGGAACAGATCAATTAATTGTAAGATAAAAAAAAATTAGAAATTATTTTACCAAAATTTCCACCATGGTTTTTCTTCATTTGGTGTTTCATTATTTTCAGCAACAATTTTAGTTATGGATGGATCTTCTCCGTCCACCAATCCTGCACGGGCAGTTGTTTTAGCGTCCTCTAATTTTAGTTTTGCCTCAAAAACTCTATTTTCATTACACAATTTCATGCCCTCTTTCATTAATGCTTCTGCCTCAGATGCTTTTTCGGGACTAGATCTTGAAATATCATTTTTAACAGTGGCTCTTAACATAAGTACGCCAGGGTCTTCACAATTCCCTATTTCATTTTTAAATGTATCCTCAGTATTTTGTGAATAACTACTGCCGGCTTGTTGCTCTGTTATTTTAGCATGATTGTCAGCTTGAGTAATAGAAATTGTGGATAAAGTTAATATAAATGAAATTAAGATTTTATTCATAATAATCTATTAACTTACTTTTGTTAAAAAAATGTTAAAGAAATAAAAAATTTTGTGAAATATTTGCCAGCATTTTTAATAGGTATATCAGTTACCTTTTGTTACAGCAGTTGTATGTACCTGTTCTCAGCGTTGTTGCTAACTTGGGAAAATGAACTTGGTATTTCAAGGAATAATTTAACCTTTATTTATTCTCTAGGCTTGGTTGTACATAGTTTATTGTTACCCATTCTTGGTAAGTTTGTTGATAAAAATCTTAGTTTTCCTATGATGTGGGTAAGTCCAATATTGCTAGGATTAAGTGTAATCTATCTATCTTTAGTAAACACATACACTGAATTTTTAGTTGCCTGGATACTTGTAAGTGCAACCTCGGGTGGCTGTCTTTATACGATCCTTTTTAGTGTCATTACTATTAATTTAAAATCAAAGGCCAAAACATCTATTGCAATAATTACTTTATTTGCTGGATTTGCAAGCACATACACATTTCCTACTGCTACTTATTTAACAGAACAATATGACTGGAGGTTTACTGTATTTATTTTTGGAATATTAAATATATTGATTAGTTCACCAGCTAATTATTTTGGTTTCAAAAATATAATTCTAAAAGAATTTAAAAAAATTGAAAAGAAAACAGATCAAAATTCAAAGCTTAAAATAATACTTAAAGATTATAGATTTTGGTTATTTAGTTTTTCATTGTTTGTTATTGGATTTAATATTGGTGCTATTACAACTCATGTAATTCCAATGTTGCAGGAAAAAGGGATGAGTCTATCTCAAGCTGTATTGACAGCATCTCTGTTTGGACCAGGACAAGTAATAGGTAGAATTTTAGTTATGATATATGGAAGTGATAAGTCAAATTTAAAATTATTTGTAATTTGTTTTTACTCGATGGTAGTTGGAATGATATTTTTATACTTTATAAATATTAATCATTACTTAGCATTTTTATTTGTTTTATTTAATAGTTCAGCATATGGCAGTATGGCAATTTTAAAACCTTTGGTTCAAAATGATACTTTTGGCCGAAAAAACTTCGGCAATATTCATGGTATTTTAGCTTTACAATATATGATTGGTAGTATTGCTGGTCCATGGATTGGTTCGTTGGTATGGAATGTAGGAGGATATGACTTGTTAATATTCGTATTTTTTGTTTTAGCAATATTTGGTAACGCGACAGCAATTTTTTTAAACAAAAAAAAGTTTATTTAAAGCTTCTCTCTACGTGTTTGTAAAAATAATTTATATTTGGAATTTCTAAATTTTCAATTTTAGCAAGATCATCGTATTTTCTTAATCTAACTGCATCTTGCATAAAAGGTTGTTTAATAAATTCGTTTGCTTCCTCTTTAGAAAAACTTCCTCCTTGGACATCTAAACTTCGTTTTGAAGCAATAGATAAAGATTCATAATAATCTTTTTCACAATAAACCAAATATCTTTTAGCCGGAACATGTCCTTTAATTAATCTTGTAACATCATCAGGGAAAAATTTAGATAGAAAAAGAGATCCAGAGTTTTCATGTTTTTTATCTATTTCTTTTTTTATAGCCTCTTTATCACTGATGATTAAGTGACCAATATCATGAAATAAAGCAGCAGTAATGAAAAAATCACTCTCATTATTTTTTTTTGCCAATAATCCACATTGAATTGCATGTTCAAGTTGTGAAACTTTTTCATTTCCATATTGTTTATCAGAACCAATATTTTCTAAAATTTTAAATAATTTATTAATGCTAGATATTGTATGCATAATCCTTTATTAAATTACTAATGTTTCAGTTTTGTTACAATTTTGATTTAAGGATCAATAACTCTAGCAAAAATTATTTATATTTATAAAAGTTAATAATGAAAAAACTTTTATTTGTTTGTACTGGAAATTCCCATAGAAGCATATTAGCTGAAAGTGTCGTTAATAAATATCACAAGGATAAATTCACTGGTTATAGTGCAGGAAGTAAACCATCTGGAATAATTAATAAATATGTCATCAAGTATCTTAATGAAAATAACTTTGAAACAAAAAATCTATCATCAAAAAACTTCAATAAATTTTTAGATGAAAAAACAAAATTTTACCAGGTATTTACTGTATGTAACAACGCTAGTAATGAAGTTTGTCCGGTGTGGCCATCTCCAGAAAAAATAGTGCATTGGGATATTGAAGATCCTGTTCATATTATTAATGAATTAGAAAATAGTGATAAACCAAATAAAGAAGAATTGATTTCAACAGAAATACATAAAACTTATTCTAACCTAGAAACTAAAATTAATGAATGGATTAAAAATTATGAAAGATAGCAAAAAAAAAATAATCTATAGTGAATTCTTAGGTAGTTGCTTCCTAGTGATGATAGTTGTTGGTTCTGGTATAATGGCTCAAAATCTTACAGACGATTTTGCAGTTATGTTATTAGCAAATACAATTGCAACAGGTGCAGGTTTATTTGTTCTTATAACAGTGTTTTCTGATATATCAGGAGCTCATTTTAATCCATTTGTAAGTTTAAGTATGGTTCTTACAGGAAAATTAAAATTTAAATTAATTCATATTTATATTTTTTCACAAATATCAGGTTGCCTTGTAGGTGTGGGATTAGCAAATTTTTTTTTTGAATTACCTATATATGAATTATCATCAAAAACTAGAGATGGTATTTATATATTTGTTGCAGAAATAGTAGCTACATTTGGATTAATTTTAGTAATTTTTGGATCAATGAAAAGTGGAAAAGTTGTAACCGCTGCGTGTGTTGGATTCTACATAACCGCAGGATACTGGTTTACTTCATCAACATCATTTGCAAATCCTGCCGTTGCTATAGCTAGAACCTTTACAGACACATTTACTGGTATCAATTATTTAAATACACCTTTATTTATTATTGCAGAGTTACTAGGTGCAATGTTAGCAATATTTGTGGTTAAAAAAATGCTTTTCAATAGGTGATTTTACGTAATTCTTTTCTCAATTAATTTAATTACTTTAGGTAAATCTTTAATTGTATCTATTACATAGTCAGCACCAACTTTTTTAAATTTATTCTTGATCATTTTTCTAAATTTAGATTTATCTTTGTAAGATAGTTTATTAAATTCGTTCTCTGTTTTACCAAATTCATTACCTGAAAATATGACACCTACTGCCCACATCCCAGCATTTACTCCTTCTAATAGTCCAGGAATAGTATCGTCTACTTTTATACAACTTGATCCCTTTGTTATATTTAGGTCAGAAAAAATTTTGTATATTATCTCTGCTGTTGGTCTTCCAATTTTTGCATATGAAGAACCATATGAAATGTCTGGTGTAAATTTTTGTTTTTTTAATTCCGACAATATAATTTTTAAAATATCATCAGAGTATCCAGTATTTGTAGCTATTTTAATTTTTTTATTTTTTATAAATTCAATAGTTTTTTTACTCCCTGTAATTAATTTAGAGTGTTTTTTAATAATTTTTTTAAGCTCAGGATTAAAAAGTTTAAATAATTTATCTATATCATTCTTACTAGGTTTTTTTTTATACTTTTTTTTCCAAAGTAGATTTATTTTCTTTGAATAGATTAATTGACTTATATGTGCTCTTTTTTCAATGCCCATAGGACCAATAGCTTCTTTTCTAGTTATTGGTATTCCATTATCATTAAAGATATGAATAAGAACTTTAGATGGTGCTTGACTTCCAAAATCTATTAGAGTGCCAGCTAGATCAAAAACAATTGCCTCTATTTTTGTATTTTTCATTTAATTTTCGAATCAAATTAGTTAAATTTGGAGAACAAGTATTGCTTATACCTTTTATTTGTTAGAAATTCTTAATTTTATTGTCTTTATAGAATTTTTCTTATTGTTTCATTAATGTTACAAAAATATTACAAATTTATTACACATGAAAAAATACTATTACTTTTTTTTTATAATTATATTCTCAACTTTAAGTTTAAACGCTGAGACTACAAATACAAAATTAAATAAACTTTTTATTCAGTTGAAGGAATGTAATTCGCAAAAACAATCTAAAATACTTGAAAATAAGATATGGAGATTATGGGAGACACATCCAACTAACTTCCAATTAACAATAGACTTAAAAGAAGGATCTAGGCTCGTCCAAAATAGAAATTATTTAAAAGCTTACAATATTTTTAGTAAAATTATTGATAAAGACCCTAATTGGGCAGAGGCTTGGAAT
This sequence comes from uncultured Pelagibacteraceae bacterium, assembly GCA_902617825.1. Taxonomy (GTDB): domain Bacteria; phylum Pseudomonadota; class Alphaproteobacteria; order Pelagibacterales; family Pelagibacteraceae; genus Pelagibacter. The sequence goes on from CACMYE010000002.1 coordinate 52,973, forward strand.
AGACGAGCAACCACTTTGTATTTGATGGGCAAACATAAAAATGCATTAAAGGATATTGATATAGTATTAAAACTTGAAAAAAGACATTTTGGTGCTTTAATCGGGAAAGGACAAGTATATATGGAAATGAAAGAGTACGAAAAAGCATATAATAGCTTTCTTGAATCTTCATATATTAATCCAATGAACAGCAATACCATGGAACTAATACCAAGAATTTCGAAATTAATTTCAGAAAAAATAATTTAATTTATTTCAGGATTAAAAAAAACTTTAATATTAGTCAAATAAAAATATGTTATAGATGCATGAAAAATATTAATTTAACAAACAATATAAAACTAATTAATAAACCATATAAAAAAAAAGGTTATTATCATTTTTTAAAAACAGCTAATTTATCCTTGATAGTATGTGAAATTAAAAAAGATAAATTTGTTGTAGTAAGTCAGAAAAGAGTCCCAGTTAGTAAAGTCACCTATGAATTTCCATCTGGTATAATTGATAAAGGAGAAAATCCTTTAAGTGCAGCTTGTAGAGAATTTTATGAGGAGACAGGATATAAAATATCAGGTACACCAAAAAAAATATTCACAATAAATTGTGAGCCAGGAAGACTAACAACTAAAATCTACTGTTATTATTCAAATAATATAGTTAAAAAAAAGGAGTCTGAGAAAGGTATTAAGATACATTTACTATCTAAAGATAAAATAAATAAGTTAATTCTTAAAGATAAATTTTGTAATGCCTCTCATATAGCATCATTTCTTAAAGTTATAGAGGTGCCTACTAAGTAAGCACCCCCTTATAAGAGAAGAATAACTTAAAACTTCTATATTTTAGTAAAAAATTGTTTCAATTATATTATTAAAATATTAAGTTTATTTTAAAAAAATTTAAATTAATTTGAATAAATTACTCTAGGTTCTAAAAATAATTCTCTTGCTAGGGCTTTAAACTTTTTTGTAACTTGTTTGGAAATTATTTCTTGATGATGAGATGGTATTTTCAAAAAAACAGAGTTGCCTCTTTTATATAATTTAAATTCCTCTAAAAAAATTGTTGATATTGATGTTAATGCGTGTGCAAATCTTAAAGCTGAACCTACTTGTTTACTTGAAAAGATTTCGTTATTGTTCAAAAAAGTTAAATATTCAATCTTAGGATTATATTTGATGCTGCAATATCTCCAGTAACATGACAGTGCTATTTGAATTCTTTCTTTATGTGTTAGTTTAAGCAAAGGTGTATTAAGAGTTTCTTGAAAAACTAATTCTGCCTTTTGAAAAGCGCCAAGTCCCCAGTCCATATGGCTTAAAACACATGCTAGGTTTAATAATTTTTTATTATAGTGCTCATTACCCTCAAAAACAGGCTTAATAAAATCATAATATTTTTTAAATGTTAATCCTAAATCACCTCTTTTTTTTGCAATATGGTCTAGTGACTTGCTAAACATTGCTGAATTTTCAAAATCTTTAAAATGTTCTTTTACTAAAGCTCCTTCCCTCAAACCGCTTATAGAACATACGATTTTTTTAGGATTAGTTAAATTTATTATCTCGTTTAAAATTATCGAACTATACGGCAAATATTGAGTTCTAGATTTGGAAATATATTCTACAGTTTTTAATTTTGACTTACTAAAAGATGAGATTTTATCTAAAAATTTTGTTAATCTATCATTATCAATCGAATATTGATGAATAATATGAACGGGGTATTCATTCTGAAATAAATGAAGTTTAAATAAAGCTCTCCACGTGCCTCCAACTAAATATAAATTTTTAAATTTTTTCTTGGATAACCATTTTTCATCAGCAAATAAATTTTTAGTGTACTTTGATAAATTTCTTTTTTTAACTATTGGATTATTAATTAATCTTAAAACACCAAGGGGTAAGGAAGTTTTATTAGTGATTACATTATTTTCAACTCTAGCCAATTCTAAACTACCTCCACCTAAATCAGCAACAAGACCATCAACATTTTCAAAACCTATTTTTACACCTTCAGCTGAACATTCCGCTTCTTGATCACCACTAAGAATTTCTATTTTTTTTTGAAATAATTTTTCAACCTCTTCAGTAAAAGGTCTGGCATCCGAAGCTTCTCTGAGAACTGCAGTTGCTATGATTTTTAAATTTGTAATTTGTGATACATTTAAAATTTCTGAAAATCTCTTAAGTACTTTAAGAGCATATATTTTTCCAGAATGGTGCAACTTTCTAGATTTATCTAAATTTTTACCAAGTTCACATACAGCTTTTTCGTTAAAAAAAGGAACTCTAGACGAGGTAAAATCATCATAAATTAGCATTCTAATTGAATTTGAACCTATATCAATTATAGCAAGTTTCGCTTGCTTTAACTTTAAATTTGGATTTGTTTTAAGAACTTTGAGTGTCATTTTTAATTAATCTCAAATTAAGTTTTTTTGGACGAATTTTTAATTTTGCTTTACCTCTACCTGACAAACTTGGATTATTCATAAAATATTCATGGGCTGAAAAAGAATCATCCTTACTATATTTAATTTTTTTATAATTTCCAGTTGGATCTAATTGCCAACTTTGCTTGTTGTCTAAATAATTTGCTAACATTATTTGATCTAATATTTGTTCATGAACTGTTGGATTTTCAATTGGTACTAGAAGTTCAACTCTTCTATTCAAATTTCTAGGCATTAAATCAGCTGAAGAAATAAAAACTTTTGCATTTCTGTTAGGCATCTCTTTTCCATTTGCAAAACAATATATTCTTGAGTGTTCAAGAAATCTTCCTATCATACTTTTGACCACTATATTTTCAGATTTATCTTTTACACCCGGTCTCAAACAGCAGACTCCTCTTACAAAAAGATAAATTTTAACACCTGCGTTTGAAGCCTCATAAAATTTATCAATGATGATTGGATCAACCAGAGAGTTCATTTTTGCCCATATTTCAGCTTTTTTTCCTTTTTTAGCGTTTGAAATTTCTATATCTATACATTTGTTAAGAGTAATTCTTAGATTAATTGGTGAAATTGATATTTTATTTAAATTTCTAGGTTTTGAATAACCTGTAACGTAATTAAAAAATTTTTCTACATCACCAGCAATTTTTTTATTGGAGCTAAATAAAGATAAGTCTGTGTAAATTTTTGCATTTACAGGGTGATAATTTCCAGTACCTAAATGAACATAGGTTTGTATTTTACCTAGTTCTCGTCTAAGCACTAAAGAAGACTTAGCGTGTGTCTTATACTTTGCAAAACCGTAAACAATTTGAACCCCAGCTTTTTCTAAACTTCTAGCTAATTGAATATTGGCCTCTTCATCAAATCTCGCTTTAATTTCAATAAGAGCTGTGACCGTTTTTCCATTTTCTGCAGCTGAGATAAGCGCTTTAACTATGGGTGAGTCTAAAGTTGTTCTATAAAGGGTTTGTTTTATTGCAATAACTTTTTTATCATAAGCGGCTTGATTTAAAAATTCAATTACAGCATCAAATGTTTCAAATGGGTGATGAACAACTAAATCTTTTTGTTTTATAGTATCAAAAAAATTGTTATTAAATTCTTTTAATCTTTCTACTTCTCGAGGATTAAAATTTTTAAATCTGAGTTTAGAGTTTTTTAACTTACATATTTGATCTATATCTTCAATACCTACAAGTCCTTCTGTTTCGTATATATAATCTGGGTTTACTTCTAGTTTATTAGTAATAAATTTTATTAAATCTTTATTGCTGTTTTTGATTACTTCTAAACGAACTATATCTCCAATTCTTCTTCTCTTGAGGGCTAATTCAAATGATCTTACCAGATCTTCAGCTTCCTCTTGTATTTCGACATCACTATCTCTAATAACCCTAAATATCATTTTACTCTCTAGATTGTGATCTGGAAATATTTCAGAGGAAAAAAAACTAATTATATCATCAAGAATAACATATTTTTTGTAATTTTTTCCTCCATCTATTTCTATAAATCTTGATAAAGCTTTGGGAATTACGATGATTGAATTTAATAATCTTTTTTTATTTTTTTTTTTAAGTTTCATAACCACTGCTCTGCCTTGATTTACTATGAACGGAAATGGATGTGCAGGATCAATAGCTGAAGGTGTCAGTAAAGGAAATATTTCCTCATAAAAAATATTTTTTAGTTTGATTTTTTCGTTTTTACTAAGATCTTGTGGTTTCACTAAAGTAATATAATTTTTCTTTAGTTGTGAAATTAGATTTTTGTAAATTAAGTTCTGTTTAACAAGAAGATTTTTAGTTTCTTGAACAACTTCACTCATTTGTTCTTCTGGATTTAATCCATCCGAACTTAACGACTCTACATCTTGTTTTATCTGGCTATATAAACCTGCAACACGAACCATAAAAAACTCATCTAAATTAGATCCAGCTATGGACAGAAATTTTACTCTTTCATATAGTGGATTATCTATATTTTGAGCTTCAAGTAACACCCTATCATTAAATTTAAGCCAAGATAATTCTCTGTTGATATATTTAGATTTTAACTCTTGTTTCTGTTGTTTTTTTAATGGAGTCATATAATTACAAATAATGTTACATTTATATGTCATGCGTCACTCAAAATCCAGTTGGAGTGATCCCAGTCTAGACGATTTTGATAGACCGTTAAGTAAAAGAGGTAAGAACAATGCTAAATTAATTTGTGAATTTTTTATTAAAAAAAATTATAAGTTTGATTATGTATTAGTTTCTAGTGCAAATAGAACAAAAAAAACTTTAAATATACTTTTAAAAAAAATCACTACACCAAAAAAAATTTTTTCATCTAAGAAACTTTATTTAGCAAATGAAGATAGAATTATTGAGTTAATTAAAACAATTCCAAAAAAATATAAATCTATTTTGTTAATTAACCATGAACCTACAGTAAGAAATTTAGTAAAAGCATTAACAAAGAACCAAAATAATAATCATTTTAAATTACTAAATTATAAATTTCCAACCTCTGCCTATGCCAAAATTAATTTTGATTTAATTGAATGGAAAGAAATAAAAAATAATGGATTAATTAAAGAGTTTATCAGACCAAAAGATCTTCAGGACTCTAAAGAATAACCTGCCGATCTAACAGTTCTTATTAATGGTTTAGTTTTTTCTATATTTATAGCTTGTCTCAATCTTCTTATATGAACATCAACCGTTCGAGACTCTACATAGATATTTTCACCCCAAACATTATTTAAAAGTTGTTCTCGTGAATAAACTCTTTTAGGGTTTTTAATAAAAAAATCTAATAATTTAAATTCAGTTGGTCCTAAGGATATTTCTTTATTATTTCTGTAGACACGTTTTGTTACTCTATCTATTTTTAAATCAGTAAATTCCACAATGTCCACTGAAGATTGAGGTTTAGACCTTCTTAGGAGAGATTTTATTCTAGCATTAAGTTCTTTTTGACTAAACGGTTTTGTTACATAATCGTCTGCACCTGTGTCAAATGCTTTAATTTTATCTGCTTCCTCGCCTTTAGCAGTTAGCATTATTATTGGTATATCACTAAATTTTTTATCCTTCTTTAAATTTTTACAAAGATCCACTCCAGAAAGATCTGGCAGCATCCAATCCAAAAGTATTAAATCAGGTTGCTTATCTTTAATTAATTTAAGTGCTTCCTCTCCATTTTCAGAAAAACTTACCTTATGGCCCTCTTTTTCTAAATTGTATTTTAATAAAGTTACTATTGGTGTTTCATCTTCAGCAATAAAAACATGTGCTGACATTATTACTTTTCTCCAGTTACTATTGGCTCTGTGCCTTTTGGTCTATCACCTTCTAAATACTTACCTTCAACTAAATAATATATTTGTTCTGCAATGTTTGTTGAGTGATCACCAATTCTCTCCATATTTTTTGTAACAAACAATAAGTGAGTTCCATCATCCAAATTGCTTTCATGTTCTTTAAGATATTTAATTACTTCTTGCATACAAAGATTAGTTAACTCATCTATTTGCTCATCATTCTCCCAGACGTTCACAGCCATCGATGAAGATCTATCCAGATAAGCGTCTAAAACAGATTTTAATTGTTTTTGTACATTTATGGAAACTCTCACTAAAGCGTCAACTAGATTTTTTGGTAAATTTTCATTTAATAACAGAGTTCTTTTCGAAATGTTTTTGGCTAAATCACCAATTCTCTCTAAATCAGAGGATATTTTTAATGCTGTAACTGTTTCTCTCAAATCTATAGCCATTGGTTGTCTTAAAGCAATGAGGTTTACAACTTGCTGTTCTATTAAAGTTTCAAATTTATCAATTTTTTCATCGTTTTTTATTACTGTTTCTGCATTTTCGCTATCACGAGTAGTTATTGCAATAATTGCTTTTCCTAATGCCTCTTCGCATGAAACACCCATTTTTATGATATTTTTATTTAAACTTTTTAATTCTTCTTCGTAAGATTTTACTGTATGCGTTGCTTCCGACATTATCCGAACCTCCCTGTAATATAATCTTGCGTTTTATTATTTTCTGGATTCTTAAATATCTTATCTGTTGATCCATGTTCTATCAATTCTCCTAAGTGAAAGAAACCAGTATTTTGAGATACTCTTGCTGCTTGAGCCATAGAGTGAGTAACTATAATTATTGTATGTTCTTTCTTTAATTCATCAATTAACTCCTCAATTTGGGCTGTTGCAATTGGGTCTAATGCTGAGCAAGGCTCGTCCATTAAGATTACCTCCGGTTGTACCGAAATAGCTCTTGCTATACATAACCGTTGTTGCTGGCCACCTGACAAACCTGTTCCAGGTTCATGAAGTCTATCTTTTACTTCTTCCCAGAGCGCAGCTTTTTTTAAACTTGTCTCAACTATTTCGTCCATTTCTTGTTTTGATTGAGCCATACCATGGATTGTAGGACCATAAGAAATATTTTCGTATAATGTTTTTGGAAATGGATTTGGTTTTTGAAAAACCATTCCAATTTTTTCTCGCAATCTTACTACGTCACACCCTTTATCGTTTATATTAAAATCATTTATAACTATCTCTCCTTGAACCTTACATATATCGATTACATCATTCATTCTATTTAAGCATCTTAAAAAAGTAGATTTACCACATCCCGATGGTCCAATTAAGGCTGTCACCTGATTTTCCTCTATTTCTAAATTTATATTAAACAAAGCTTGTTTTTTTCCATAAAAAACATCAACATTTTTTGCACTAATCTTAATCATATTAACTCCATTTTTTTTCAAATTTATGTCTTATTATTTGTGCGAACAAATTCATAACTATTAAAAAACCAAGTAAAACCATTATACAAGCTGAAACTTTTTCAACAAATCCCCTCTCAGCACTTTCAGCCCAAATATAAATTTGAACAGGTAGACTTGCAGCAGGGTCCATTGGTGAGCCAGGGATAGTGTTTACAAAAGCGACCATACCAATTAATATTAATGGTGCTGTTTCACCCAATGCTTGAGCTAATCCAATAATGGTCCCAGACAGCGTACCTGGCATTGACAGAGGTACAGTATGATGCATTGTGGTTTGCATACGACTAGCACCCATCGCTAGAGCTGCTTCTCTTATGCTTGGTGGCACTGCTTTTAAAGACGCTCTACAAGCAATAATAATCGTTGGCAAAGTCATCAAAGATAAGGTTATTCCTCCAACTAAAGGAGTTGACCTTGGTAATTGAAACACTGCTAATAAAATTCCCAAACCTAAAAGACCAAATACAATAGATGGTACTGCTGCTAAATTATTAATATTTACCTCGATAAAATCTGTAAATCTATTTTTAGGGGCAAATTCTTCTAAGTATATTGCTGCTAAAACAGCCACAGGAAAAGCAATAGCTAAACAAACTAAAATTGAAAATATTGATCCCATAAACGAACTTGCAATACCAGCTAACTCAGCTTCACGAGAGTCTGGATAAGTAAAAAAACTTAAATTAAATTTACTCTCTACTTTTCCTTGTTCTACAAGTTGATCAAAAATTTTTAATTGATAATCGGTAACTCTTCTTTGGTTTTCAGGTAGGTCTCTTGGGTAATTTCCTTTAAATACCTGGTCCAAATCATCTGATGCAGTGATATAAACATCTTTTGTTTTTCCCAGTAAACTTGGATCATTAATCAATTCTTGTTTAATTTCTCTTTCAAAGAAATAAGAAACCATTTTTTTTAATTCATTTTGTTGTTTCTCATTTGCATTTTTATCTAAGTTAAACATTGACTGGAGTGATATTTCAAAATAATCAGCGTCTTCCAAATCCTCTTTGGACGGATTAGCATCTAAATACATAGTTTCAGCATCAAAATTGACAGGCACTATCAACCAAGTTTTTTGAAAAGCGGTATAACCGGTTGAAAAAATTTTAAATATAAAAATTGCCAAAAACAAAAGTGCCATAAAAATTGCACTTTTACCTAAAAACTGAAATCTTTTTTCTGAGGAATATCTTTTTGCTAACAGTTTTTCTTTATTTTTATTCATATTTTTCTCTATATTTTTTAACTACTCTTAAAGCAACAATGTTTAAACACAAAGTCACTATAAATAATGACATTCCTAAAGCAAATGCAGCTTGTGTTTTTGGATCTCCGAATGCTTGGTCGCCAATTAAAATGACAACAATTTGTGCAGTAATTGTTGACGTAGACTCTAGTGGGTTTAAAGTTAAGTTCGCAGCTAATCCAGATGCCATCACTACAATCATTGTTTCACCTATTGCTCTTGAAACACCTAATAATATTGATCCAACAATTCCAGGTAAGGCTGCAGGAAAAATAACTTTTTTAATTGTCTCTGATTTAGTTGCACCCATGGCATAACTTCCATCTCTAAGACTTTGAGGAACACTTGTAATAACATCGTCACTAAGACTTGATATAAATGGAATAATCATAATCCCCATCACTCCACCAGCAGCAAGAGCACTCTCAGCAGATACTTCTAGTCCCATTGCTGTTCCTATATCTTTTAAAAATGGTCCAACAGTTAAAGCTGCAAAAAAACCATAAACCACTGTTGGTATTCCAGCTAAAATTTCTATCAAAGGTTTAGCATACTGTCTTACTTTATATGATGCATATTCAGCTAAATATATTCCACTCATTAGACCAATCGGTATAGCTACACACATAGCAATGAAAGCTATAAAAAAAGTACCTGCAAAAATTGGAACTGCGCCAAAAGTATCTGAATACATTGTTGGATCTAATGCTTCAGATGAGTCTCTTACAAAAGCTTTTGCAGGATACCAATGAGTTCCAAAAACAAAATCAAACAAAGGGATTACTTTAAAAAAATCTATTGTTTGAAATATTAATGAAAAGACAATTCCAACAGTAGTTAAAATTGCAGCTAAAGAAGCAGTAAATAAAACAGCATTAAAAAACTTTTCTACTGGTTCTCTCGTTCGATTATTCGATGAGATTCTTTTGTACGCATAAGCTACAGAGGCAATAATAATACATAAAACTATAACAACTTTTGAGCTTTGAGCTATTGAACGAAGATTTAAATATTTTTCTGAAGAAGTTTGTATAAAAGATGTAACCTCTCCTGTAAATTGACCACGGGAAAGTGCTTTCGTTTTTTCATAAATTAGATTTAGTTCATCATCTAGATAACCTTGGTTTGCATAATCACTTAAGATTAGTAATTTTACGATTGTTGGTTCAAAAATTGCCCATAAGGAATAAATAATAAATGCTGGAATAGCGCACCATATAGCAAGATAATATCCGTAGAATTGTGGGAGTGCGGTTAATCTTTTATTAGTTGATTGAATTGTGTATGCTTTTTTTCTTCCAAAATAATAACTTGTGAAGCCTAGTAAAACTATAAATATAAACAATATTAAATTCAATGAAACCCCTTTACGTTGACTTTACACTTTTCTAAAAAAAAGGGGTCTAAAAAGACCCCTTAATTTCTATTTGTTAATCAAACTTATTAGTCAGCCATTGCGACAAGATTTTTCGCGTTATCTCTAGTTGTTCTATACAACCCTTTATCTAAGGGTACTAAACCAATGTCAGCTAAATAACCATTTTTACCTATCGCTTTAGTTGTAGTGAATTCTTTTACAAATTCATGTAAACCAGGGATCACACCAACGTGAGCCTTTTTAACGTAGAAAAATAATGGTCTTGCAACTGCATAGCTGTAATCTTGAATAGATTCTAAAGATGGTTGACCACCCTCAATACTTGCAGCTTGAAGTTTATCTTTAGCAGCTAAGAAGTAACTGAAACCAAAGAAACCAAACATTTCTTTATCTTGAGTAAGTTTTTGAATAATTAAACTATCATTTTCACCTACCTCAATTGCAGCACCATCTTCTCTGTAAAGTTTTTGTGGCTTTTTATATTTTTTGTTACCAGCTTCAAAACCTTTTTTATAAAGCGCTTTAGCTTCTTTTGGCATACCTTTTTTCATTACCAAAGAATTCCAAGCATCTCTTGTTCCAGATGTTCCTGGAGGAATCATAACTGAAATTTTTTGTTTTGGTAAACTCGGATCTATTTGATCCCATGAAGTATAAATGTTATCAACTAGTTTACCATCAACAACAGAGTGTTTAGCTAATGCTTTCCAAAGTTGTTCTTTTGTAAAGTTTACTGGTTCTGCATCTAAGCTGTATGCTAATGTAATACCGTCATTACCAATTACGATTTCAACGATTTCATTAACACCATTTTTTTTACATAGAGCTTTCTCTTTATCTTTCATTGCTCTTGATGCATTTGTAATATCTGGATGGTTCTCACCAACACCAGCACAGAACAGTTTAGCTCCTCCACCAGTACCAGTAGATTCGATCACAGGAGTTTTAAATCCTGAACCACCAAATCTTTCAGCAACAACAGTTGCATATGGGAATACTGTAGATGAACCAACTATTTTGATTTGATCTCTTGCTTGCGCAACAGTTGCAATTGTTAGTGCAACTAATGATGCAACAATTATAGTTAGTTTTTTCATTATCTTTAATCCTTTCATTAATTAATTAAAAGATGATCGACTCGTACAAATTCATTGAATCTTTAATATTACAGATTTGTTACACTTTTGTTAAAATGATAACTTTTTAGTTGTATTTCATTGAGATAACTATCTCATTAGTTTCAGTTTCTAACCCCCCTTTGCAAGAAACAGGATTAGAATCATTACTAAAAGCGAGGTCAGGTGTAGGGTATAAAGTAACTTCAAGTCTAACTAAATTTACAAGTTCTTCTAATACCATTGGATCGTATCTCCATTTAGGCCAATTAGATGGTGTTGAGAATATTGAAGTAAGATAACTTGTTGCCATAGTGTACCTATAATTACTCAAATTTTGATCTTTTAAAAGATGGTCCCTAACAGAATTAAATATATTTCTGCATCTAAATGAGTCGGACATATAAGTAGATTTATCGAGCCCCTCTTTCATTGGTATAGATACAAGCATATCCACACTATTTCTCCACCAAGATGAAACAACATCTAAATAAATTTCCTCATACTTAGCAGCAGAATGCTGCTTTATTACCGGATAGGTTTTTTTTAAATCCTCCTGCAATCTAAAGACACCTATATCAAACACGGTTAATTGTTGATTTCTCAGAATTGTTGAAATATCTAAAGAATAACTATTCAAAATTGATGAGAAAATAAAAACAAATGAAATTAAAATACTTTTAAATATTTTTAACATAAAAAAATTTTAAATAAACAGTAACAATAATCAATAAAAGATTTGTTAAATTTTTAACGAATTTTATTCAATTTTTAACACTTTTTCAGGTTTAACTATTTTGTTGGAAGATAAATTTTTATTTCTGTACCTTTGTTAACAGAACTAAGAATCTCATAATCTCCTCTATGCTGGGTGATTATATGTTTCATAATTGCTAACCCTAAACCTGTGCCACCAATTTTTTTACTTTTTTCGGTATCAACTCTAAAAAATCTTTCAGTAATTCTTGGAATAAATTCCTGTGGGATACCTATTCCATAATCTTTTACACTGATCATTAAATGTTTATCTATTAACTTACCATCGCAATCTTCACTTTTTATTTTTATATTTTTATTTTCCTCTGAATACTTTATTGCATTATCAATTAAGTTAGAAAAAACAGTAAAAAGTTTATCGGCGTCTCCATACACTAAAGTTGGCTGCATTAAATTAACTTTTAAATTGAGTTTTTTCTTTTTAAGGGGTAGCTCAAAATTACTTTTAATATTTAAAACAATATTATTTATATCTACAATTTGGTTTGGTTTGATATGTTCTTCAAGTTCAATTCTACTTAATATTAACAAATCATTAATTAAATTCTCCATTCTTATAACTTGATCTGACATAATTTTCATGAATTTCTTTTGGGCTTTTGCATCATCTGATGCTGGCCCCAAAATAGTTTCTAAAGAACTTTTTATAGAGACTAAAGGTGTTCTTAATTCATGGCTAACGTTTGCAACAAAATCTGTTTTAAATTTTTGAGCTTTTGTAATTTCTGTAAAATCTTTCAAAAACAAAACAACAGAATTATTTTCTGGAAACAAATATGTAGGTCCAGGAATGATGTAAATTTTGTAAAGTTGATATGACGGAAGGTTAATTTCAATGTCAATATTTTGTGTCATCTGTGTCTCAATAGTTTTTTCTATTGACTCAAGTAGTTTGGTATCTCTGATTACAGTAGATATATTTTTGTCTATTAGATTTTGCCCAAATCTCAGTTTTGCACTTTTATTAAGATATTTAATTTGATTATACCTATCTAATGCAAAAAATTGATCTTCTAACTCTTCAATTATAACTCTTTTACTTAAATCGTTTTTGTTAGATTTGTTTTCAACAGTAGCAGTGTTTTCAGGTTTTACATTTTTTTTAACTAAAAAATAACCTAATACAATTATGACAATAACAAAAAAAATAGTAAGTAAATCCATAATATTATTATGTAATAAATTTGAAATAATTTTTTAACATTAAATACATGTGAATCTTTTATCAAAGATTCATGACAATAAATACTCTATTAAGAAAAGTTAATCAGAACAAAAAGTTTAATATCAATACTTATGATTTTTTTAAACCTACATTTAATGTCAAACTAGCTGAAAGCAGAGGCGAAATAAAACTTGCGCAAAAACTTAGATATAAAGTCTTCTTCTCTGAAAGAATTAAAAACCCTATATTAAATATAGGAAATTTTAGAAGAGACTCTGATAAATTTGATAATTATGCAGATCATATAATTGTGACCCACAGAAAATCAAAATTTTCGAAAACAAAAGTAATAGGTACTTATCGTTTACTTAAGCAATCTGTTGCAGAAAAAAAATCAGGTTTTTATAGTTGCGATGAATTTAATTTAGAGAATTTATTAAATTCAAGAATTTATAATAATATGCTTGAATTAAGTCGATCATGTATATCTCAAAAATTTAGAAATAAAAATGTACTCCAATTAATGTGGAAAGAAATTCATCATTATATTAATAAAAATAATATCGATGCTTTGTTTGGTACAGCCAGTTTCTTAAGCACTAATGTTAGCAAGATTGAGGATCAGTTAATATATCTTAATCATCATCACAAAATGCCAGATAACATTACGGTCAGTGCTTTACCAAAATATAGAGTAAATATTGATTACCAAAAGAAAATTAATTTAAATATTAGATTATTTGCAAAATTACCCACGTTAATCAAAGCATATTTAAAGTTTAATGCATCTATCGGGACAGGTGCTGTAATTGACAATAAATTCAAGACAACAGATGTTTTTATTTTTTTACCAATTGAAAAAATAAATAAAGAATATGTAAATAAAATTTTGGACTAATGCAGCAAATCTTAGAGAAAATTTCAAAAATTGATGAAATCAAATCTTTGTATAAAATTAATTATGAGGAATTAAAACAGTCAAATAATTTTTGGAAAAAAACTTTAGATATTTTAAAAATAAATTACATTGCAGAAAATGTTGACAATATACCTAAAGCAGGATCAAGTATAATAGTTGCAAATCACCCATTTGGATTATTAGATGGACTAATAATTTGTTCAATAATATGTGATATCCGAAAGGATTATAAAATTTTAATTAACGATGAAGTTTCACAAATTGACCAAATAAGAGAATACTTGTTACCAATTAAATTTTCAAAATTAACAGAAGATATTAAAAAAAATATCATTTCTAAAAAAAAAGCAATTGAGCACGTAAATTCAAATGGAATTTTAATAACCTTTCCTTCAGGAGAAGTTGCAACTTCTTCTCTAATTTTTAATGAAGCTAATGAAAGAAGATGGAAACCATTAATTGGATCTATAATTAACAAGACAAATGCTGCAATTATTCCTGTGCGTTTTTTTGGTAAAAATAGCTTATTTTTTCAGACAATAGGTTTTGTAAATAATAATTTGAGAAGAATTTTATTTATACGAGAATTATTAAATAAAAAAAATCAAACATTTAAGCTTAGTATTGGAAAAAAAATTTCATCACTAAACGAAGAAAGATTAAATAATAGACAAATAGTCGACAAACTCAGATCTATAGTTTTAAACATTAATTAGGGGAGATATTCTCGAAGAATATTTTAGCTGTTTCTTCCCAGCTATATTTTTTAGCAAATTCTAAACAATCTTCTCTATTAACTTTTAAAGCCTTTAGAGCAGAAGCTTTAAGATCATTATCTAAAGTATCTATGTTAGTCCCTCCTAATATATCTTTCGGGCCTGGAACAGGATAGGCAGCAACTGGTGTCCCACAATTTAATGACTCTAGCACAACAATACCAAAAGTATCTGTTTTGCTTGGAAAAACAAAAACGTCAGAAGAAGCAAAATGAGATGCTAATTCTCCATTTGTTTTCTCACCTAAAAAAATATCTTTTGGGAACTTCTTTTTTAAATTATTTAAATCTGGTCCTTTACCAATGATAACTTTTGTACCTTCTAAATCTAAATCTAAAAAAGACTTTATATTTTTTTCAACAGCCACTCTTCCGACATAAATCCATATGGGTCTTTTGTAAGGTAAATCTCTTTTAACTGGGTTTTTAAAAGCTCCATGATTACCACCCCTTGTCCAAGTAACCATTTTATTATTATCAACCCCTAATGCTATTAGTTCTTCTCTCATCGACTCTGTTGTGACTAAAATTCTTTCAGCTTTATTATGAAAATTACATAAAAACTTCTCTGACCATTTTGCAGGTACGATTGGCATGTAAAGTTTCATATACTTATCAAATCTAGTGTGAAAGCTAGTAGTAAATTTTAAATCATTTTTAATACAGTGCCTTCTTGCCATAAAACCTAAAGGACCTTCGGTTGCAATGTGTATTGCATCTGGTTTTATCGCATTAATTAAATTACTTACTCTTGGCCAAACATTTAATGATAATCTAATTTCATTATATTTTGGCATAGGAACAGTAAGAAATTGTTGGGGTGTGATGTACTCTATGTTGTGACCTTGGGATTTTAATATTTCTCCAGTTTGATGCAAAGTTCTAACCACACCATTCACTTGTGGATAATATGCATCTGTTACGATTAGAATTTTCACGCTTAAGAAGCTTTCTTTAATTCGTCTATTTTATCTGATTTACTAATTTCTTTTTCTTTTTGTTGATCCTCTGCAACAAAATTGTTTCTTACCTTGTCCCAATATATAATTTCAAAAGTTCCATCATATTTTTCAGCTAGTGCAGTACAAGATTCTACCCAGTCACCACAATTCAAATAATTTACACCATTAAAATTTTGGTCTTCTGCATGATGAATATGACCGCAAATTATGCCATCAAATTTTTTTCTTTTTGCATAATCCGAGACTGTTTTTTCATATTCACCTATATATTTAACTGCATTTTTAACTTTGTATTTTAAAAATTTTGCTAGAGACCAATAATTTTTTCCTCTTAGTTTTCTAAAAAAATTTATAACAATATTTAATTTAAGTAATAGTTCATATGCAATTGACCCTAACTTAGATAACCATTTTGCATATTTCATTACGCCATCCCAAGCATCACCGTGGACTACTAGATATTTTTTTCCAAGTGGTGTCTCATGAATAACTCTGTTAACTATATTGATATCTCCAAAATGCATTGGTATAAATTTTCTAAAAATCTCGTCGTGATTTCCAATTATATAAAATACTTTAGTACCGTGCCTTGCTTTTCTTAAAATTTTTTGGATTACGTCATTGTGCTGTTGAGGCCAATAAAACGTTTTCTGCATAGCCCAGACATCTATCATGTCTCCTACAAGATATAAATTTTCTGACCTTGAAAATTTAAAAAACTCTAGCAATTTGTCAGCCTGACATCCTTTAGTGCCTAAATGGACATCGGATATAAATAAACTTTTGTAAGTTATTAAAGATTTTTTTGTTTTCATATTTTCTTGTTAAAATTAGTGATTCTATTATAAGTAGAATCATTAATTTAATACTACATGTTAATGTTACAGAATTATTAAATATGAAATTTTGCCTTATATATAATAAGAAATCAGCAGGTGGAAAAAAGTCAAAATTTATTAAAAAAATAGTTGATGAAATATCAAATCACCACAAAGTTGATTTATTTGAAACATCAAATGAGTCTGAAGCCTCTCAAATAATAAAAAACTTTGAGATGAATAACTACGATAGATTGTTAGTTGCTGGCGGAGATGGCTCTGTTTCTTTCGCAATTAATGAATTAATAAAAAATAATTTCAAACTCCCCGAGAATTTTGCAATTGGATATATTCCAGCTGGTACGGCTAATATTTTGCAAGCAGAATTAGGTATGACTAAAAATGTAAAACATATAGCTAATACGCTTACTTCAGATAATTATGATAAAACATGTTTGGTTAAAATTAATGACAAGCATTTTATTTTAATGGCAGGTATTGGATGGGACGCTCAAATTGTTAATTCTATTGACTCTTATTTAAAGAAAATTCTAGGTAAAGTTATTTTTGGTATCAAAGGTTTCCAAAAATTTTTATCGATGAATAATAAAAAAATTAAAGTGTCGATAGATAAAGAAGATATATTTGCTGATTGGGTGCTATGCTCAAATAGTAAATACTATGCTGGACACCATAAAATTACAGACACACATATATTTGATAAAAAATTTACTACCTATATTTTTAAGGATCTAAAAAGATATAAATTGCTTTATTATATCTATTTAATAGCTGTATATGGAAATTTGGATAAATCTAAATCAGTGATTACTATACATGTAAATGAAATTAAATTTGATGGTTTGGGCAATAATATACCTGTGCAAATTGATGGTGATAATTTCGGTGAGCACAAAAAAATAGTTGTTTCGTCTTCAAAACAAGAATTTAATATCCTAAAAGCAGCTTAAATATTTCATTTACTTGATTTTGATATTTTGCAATAATAAGTTATTAAACTCATACAATTGGAGGTTGAGATGAAAAAAAAACTTAAAAACTTTGCAAAAAAGAAACAAAAAATTAGTAAATCAATTAATAAGTTCAAAAATAAGATAAATTTAAAAGAAAAAAAATTATCTAAAATTAATATAAAAATTGCAAGTTTAGAAAAAAAAGTTGCTGAAAAAAAAGCAAAAAAAATAGCTAGGAAACAAGCTAGTGAAAGCCCAGCATCTGTAAATAATTAATATCTAAATTCGTCTTTCTCTCTTCTCAATTATAAGAAGAGAGAAATTAGTTGATTAACAAAATTTAAATTAAATAGAGGAAGAAAATGTTTTTAACGATAAATTTTGTAAACAACTTTTAAGTAAATTTAATTACAAAAATATTTATCTAATATTACAATTCAGTTAATTTAACGAACTCTTCCATAAATATCTTGATATCTAACAATATCAGTTTCCTTCAAAATTGAGCCAACTTGAGCTTCAACAATTTTAACAGGTTTTTTTCCTAGATTTTGAACTCTATGAATGGCTTCTAATGGAATGAATATGTGTTCACCAGGTTTTTTAATTATAATATCTTTATTGAGAGTTATTCTAGCATTTCCTTGTGTAACTAACCAATGTTCAGCTCTATGATGATGTTTCTGTAAACTTAATATTCCTTTTGGTTTAACAAATAATTCTTTAATCAAGAACTCTTTACCATTGAATAAGTTTGTATATTTCCCCCAGGGACGATGGAAAATATTTTTTTTCTTAACTAATTTGTTTTTATTTTTGTTATACATCTTTAATATTTCTTTCCAGCTTCCAAGATCTGACCAAGGGATATCTAATTTAATTGCATTGATTTGTTTTGTTTTTTCTAAAATTACATAATCAAAAGATTTAGCAGAGGCTTTTATAAATGAAGCTTTGTTTAAATAGTAAGTATTAGCTTTATACTTTGCTTTATTAACTGAATTTAAACAATTTCTGTAAATACTTGGATTATATTTTTTAAAGTTATTAATTATTGAATCTTTTCGAAGAAAAAACATTCCTGAATTCCAATAACCTTTTTGTTTAATTACTTGTTTTGCTCTACTTTCTTTAGGTTTTTCTATGAATTTTTTTACTTTATTAATATTTCCTTTAATTTTTTTGGTTACAAAATATCCATATTCACTTGATGGTGAGGTTGGTTTAATTCCAAATATGAAAATATTTTGGTCAGTTAATTTTGTCTTATTTTTGTTAATGGCTTTATTAAAAACGCTCATCTTTTCAATCAAATGGTCTGCTGTAAAAAACATTAACGGTTGATTGTTAGGAATATCTTTTATTAAAGCAGTGCTTAAAATAGCAGGAGCTGTATTTCTTTTTGCAGGTTCTAAAACAATTTTATATTTTTTAATTTTATTTTTTTTAAGATGTTTTTTTACATCTTTTAAATATTTCTTATTAGTGCTGATAATTGGTGCATCATAAATTGATGCTTTTGTTCTCTCTAATGTTTTACCAAGTAGTGTCCAATTACCAAAATCAATAAACTGTTTTGCTTGATGATTTTTAGAATTTGGCCAAAGTCGAGTTCCAGCACCTCCACATAAAATGACTGGACGAATTTTCATTAAATTTCTGAATAATCCTTAACTTCTTTTTTCTTACCTGGGTGTGTTGGTGCTCCTAAAAACGCTGGACCAACTGTTTGTGCATATTTCCATAAAGTACCAGATCCAAAATCAGATTTTCTAGCTATCCATTTTCTTTTTCTAGAAGCTAATTCTTTTTTAGAAAGTCTGACATTGATAGTTCCTTTTTTGGCATCGATATCAATGATATCTCCATTACGTAAAAGGCCTATAGGACCTCCTAGGGCAGCCTCAGGACCCACATGACCCACACAGAAGCCTCTGGTAGCTCCAGAGAACCTTCCATCAGTTATAAGAGCTACTTTCTCCCCTTTTCCCTGTCCATAAATTGCACCTGTTGTAGATAGCATTTCTCTCATGCCAGGACCACCTACTGGTCCTTCGTATCTAATTATAATTACATCACCATCATTATACTTTTTGCTTTGAACTGCTTTCATTGCACTTTCTTCATTGTCAAAGCATCTTGCTTTTCCAGTGAATTGTAATTTTGCTAATCCTGCAACTTTTACTATCGCTCCATCTGGAGCTAAGTTTCCTTTTAAACCAACAACCCCTCCTGTAGGTGATAATGGATCTTTATAAGATCTCATTACTTTTTGTTTAGGATTAAATTTAATATTTTTTAAATTTTCTTTCATTGTTTTTCCAGTAACAGTCATACAGTCACCATGAATGTAACCACCTTCATATAAAGTTTTTAATAACATAGGAACACCTCCTGCTAACCACATATCTTTTGCAACGTATTTTCCACCTGGTTTTAAATCAGCTAGATACGGAGTTCTTTTAAAAATTTTAGCAACATCCATTAAATCAAATTTTATTCCTGCTTCATTTGCAATTGCTGGTAAGTGTAATCCAGCATTAGTAGAGCCCCCTGTTGCAGCAACTATTGTTGCAGCATTTTCTAAAGCTTTTCTAGTTACAATATCTCTTGGCTTAATTTGTTTTTTTAAAAGTTGCATAACCATTTTGCCACTTTCTTTTGCATACTTATCTCTTGCTTCGTATGGAGCTGGAGTACCTGCTGAATATGGTAATGCTAATCCAATAGCCTCAGATACACAGGCCATAGTATTTGCAGTAAATTGGCCTCCACAAGCACCTGCACTAGGACAAGCAACTAATTCTAATTTTCTAAGTTCTGCAGATGACATTTTACCGGATGAATGTTTTCCAACAGCTTCAAATACATCTACTACAGTTACATCTTTACCTTTGTATCTTCCTGGGAGAATTGAACCTCCATATATGAATACACTTGGAACATTTAATCTAACCATCGACATCATTAAGCCTGGTAAAGATTTATCACAACCTGCAATACCAACTAATGCATCATAACAATGTCCTCTGACTGTTAACTCTGCTGAGTCTGCAATTACTTCCCTTGAAATTAAAGAAGATTTCATTCCTTCGTGACCCATAGCAATTCCATCAGTAACAGTGATGGTACAAAATTCTCTTGGGGTTCCTCCATTTGATCTAACACCTTTTTTAACAGATTGAGCTTGTCTCATTAAAGCAATGTTACATGGAGCGGCTTCATTCCATGTAGAAACTACACCAATAAAGGGTTTTGCAACATCTTTCTCAGTTTCACCCATAGCATAATAAAATGATCTATGTGGAGCTCTATCTGCTCCTAATGATGTATGTCTGCTTGGAAGTTTCTTCTTGTTAAATTTTGCCATTATATACCCCTTATTGTTATTGATATCTTATCAACATCGTTCTTTAAATTATTATAATTAGTTTTTTCTTGTTCAACAATCTCTTTTGGTGCCCTATCTACAAAACTTTTATTTTCTAGTCTTTGAGATATCTTATGCATCTCTTGTTCTAATCGTTCTTGTTTACTAGTTAAATTTTCCTTTATTAATTTTAAATCAACATCTTTATCAAAATAGATCTTAAATAAATCACCTGAAACAACCATTGTCGCAGCTGGTTTATCTAAATCATCATTAAAGATATTGTTTATTCGACCTAATTTTTTAAGAATTATTTCATTTGAACTAATAAATTGCTTTTGATCTTTGTTTATATTGTTAATTGAAATGTCTATAAATGAACCAGGACTTACATTTAGCTCATTTTTAAAGGATCTTAACTCAGATATTATATTAATTATATTTTCTACCTGATCTGTATGTGAATCTTTAGTTGATTTTGCAGATATCCAATTTTTGAACATTAGAAAGTCATTGCCCTTATTATCAAATTTATTTTTGAGCCAAATTTCTTCAGTAACAAAAGGGATAAATGGATGTAATAAAACTAATATTTGCTTGAATACATAGGCTGAAACTTTTTTAACCTCTTCTTTAGCGTCCTCATCATCTGAAAAAAGAATTGTTTTAGAAAGCTCTAGGTACCAATCACAATAAGAATGCCAAGTAAATTGATAAGCATTTTTTGCAGCTTCATCAAATCGATAATCTTCTAAGTTTTTAACAATTTTATTTGTAGTCTCAGCTAACTCAGAATATATCCATTTATTAATATTAACTTTTAACTCTGGTATTTGATCTGTATTTTTAAAATCACACTCATTGGTAATTAAAAAGTTATTAGCATTCCATAATTTATTTAAAAAATTTCTATAACCTTTAACTCTATCCTCTGAAAGTTTAACATCAGTTCCAGGTGAAGCCATTGAAAGAAGCGTAAATCTTAAAGCGTCAGCACTATATTTTTCAATTAAATCTAAAGGATCAATAACATTTCCTTTTGATTTAGACATTTTTTGTCCTTTTTCATCTCTAACTAAAGCATGAACATAAATATCTTTAAAAGGTTCTTTGTTTAAAAATTCAGTTCCAAACATAATCATTCTTGCAACCCAAAAGAAAATAATATCAAAGCCTGTTACTAAAACCGATGTTGGATAAAACTTCTCAACAAATTTTTTGTCATCAGGCCATCCAAGTGTTGCAAATGGCCAAAGGCCAGAAGAAAACCATGTATCTAAAACATCAGGATCTCTATTTAATTCTACATCTTTACCATAATGTTTATTAGCTAATTGTTTTGCTTCATCTTCGTTGTAAGCAACAAAAATTTTATCATCAGGGCCATACCATGCAGGTATTTGATGTCCCCACCACAACTGCCTTGATATACACCAAGGCTCTATATTGTTCATCCATTGAAAATAAGTTTTTGACCAATTCTCAGGAAAGAAATTTGTTTTTTTAGAATTTACAACTTCTTTTGCTTTAACTGATAATTTACCTGCATCAGCAAACCATTGTTCTGTTAAAAAAGGTTCAATGATTGAATTGGATCTATCTCCGTAAGGAACTTTATTTTTAATGTTCTCTTCTTTTACAAAAAATTCTTTATCTTTAAGCTCTTTTAAAATTTGTTTTCTTGCTTCAACCCTATCAAGACCTATGTAATGTTTTGGAGCGTTTTCATTTATTTTTCCTGCTTCAGTAAAAATATTTATAATTTCAAGATTGTTTCTTTGACCTACATCATAATCATTAAAGTCATGTGCTGGTGTTATTTTTAATGCACCAGTTCCTTGTTCAGGATCTGCATAATCATCTTCTATAATTTTTATTTTTCTTCCAACAATTGGGATAGTGACAGTTTTACCAACATAGGATTTAAAACGCTCATCTTTTGGATTTACAGCTATTGCTGTATCACCCAACATTGTTTCAGGTCTTGTGGTTGCGATTGTTATAAATTGATCCGTTCCATCAATTGGATATTTAATATAATAAATTTTTGAATTTACTTCTCTTTGATCAACTTCTAAATCTGAAATGGCTGTTTTTAAAACGGTATCCCAATTTACTAATTTTTTATCCTTATAAATTAAACCTTTATTATATAGATCAACAAAAACCTTTATTACTGATTTTGATAAATTTTCATCCATCGTGAAAGCATTTCTTGACCAATCACAAGAACAACCAAGTTTTTTTAACTGATTAATAATAATATCGCCGTATTGCTCTTTCCACTCCCAAACTTTTTTAATGAATTTTTCTCGACCAATTTCATTTTTATCAATTTTTTCAGAAGTAAGTTTTTTTTCAACAAGAGCTTGCGTAGCAATACCTGCATGGTCTGTTCCTGGTTGCCATAAAGTTTCGTAATTATTCATACGGTGATAACGAACCAATAAATCTTGAATAGAATTATTCAGAGCATGGCCCATATGAAGACTGCCAGTTACATTTGGAGGAGGTATTACTATAGAAAATTTTTTAGAATTTTCTTTAGGTTTAAAAAGACCATTTTTTTCCCAATAAGAATAAATTCTATCTTCAACATCAGAATGTATATATTTATCGTTACTCATGGATTTTAAAGTTTATAATTTAATAATCCAAATTAACAATAATCAAATTCTATCGTTATTTAATAGACTAATGAAAAATATTTAATATAAAAAGGCATCTGTAGCTATAAGTCAAAAAATAAGATGGCAACGTGGCGGAATGGTTACGCAGAGGATTGCAAATCCTTGTATCCCGGTTCGATTCCGGGCGTTGCCTCCAAAATAGATCTTGTTTTAGTTATAAAAAAAAGTAAGTTGCTTTTTTACATTCCTCGGTAGCTCAGTTGGTAGAGCAGTTGACTGTTAATCAATTGGTCGCAGGTTCGAGTCCTGCCCGAGGAGCCAAAAAAGTTTCATATTTACAAATATAAAATAAAAAATTATAAGATTTATTTACGGGTCTTAACTAAATTTTAATTTAGCCAGTTTTTGAAGTTCCAACTGAAGAAATCTGTAAAGATTTATTAAATTTTAATTTTTGATCAGCTGTTAATTCAGAATACAATTTTGTTAAAAAATTATAATTCACATTCATATGACCTTCTTGTGATTTTTCTAAATTAATTAAGTATTCTGAAAAATCTTCAAAAAAGTAATTTATTGGAACCTTTAAATAATTTGATAGTTGTAATAATCTAATTGAACTTACTCCATTAGTACCTTTTTCGTATTTTTGAATTTGTTGAAAAGTTACATTGATCGCTTTAGCTACTTTAGTCTGTGTCAAACCTAAAGCCAATCTTCTTAGCTTAAGCTTGTTGCCTAAGTGTTTGTTGAAATTATCTTCCATTAAGACCCCTCTTAATTAAATTTTAAAATCTTATTCAATAGAAAATTTAAATCTCCTGCAATAGAAAAATTTTTATATTTCATTAGGTTTTTAGATAATTTTAAAACCTGTCAAGCATAAGTTAGTGTTAAAAACTCAAAATAGGTTCATTGAAATTGACCTTTTTGTAGGCTAATAATTATTATTTTTTATAAGATTTGACTTAAAAATAGCTTAGTTCTCTCACTCTTTGGATTAGCAAAAAACTCTTTAGTTTCTGCTCTTTCAACTATCATTCCTTCATCCATAAAAATAACTTCGTCAGCAACTTCCTTTGCAAATCCCATCTCGTGAGTTACTACAATCATTGTCATACCTTGATTTGCTAAATTTACCATAACATCTAGCACTTCTTTAATCATTTCTGGGTCAAGTGCAGAAGTTGGCTCATCAAATAACATTATTTTTGGCTCCATACATAATGCTCTTGCGATCGCTACACGTTGTTGTTGTCCACCGGAAAGTTGACCTGGGAATTTTTGAGCTTGATCTAATATCTGTACTCTTTCTAGATGTTTTAATGCTAATTCTTCTGCATCTTTTTTAGGCAATTTTTTTACCCATATAGGTGCAAGCGTACAATTGTCTAATATAGATAAATGTGGGAATAAATTGAATTGTTGAAATACCATCCCAACTTCAGCTCTAATTTTTTCTATATCTTTGGTATCTTCTGTTAATTCATTTCCATCAACTATTATTTTTCCTTGTTGATGTTCCTCTAATCTATTAATGCAACGAATTAAAGTGGATTTTCCTGACCCTGAGGGACCACAGACAACTATTTTTTTATTTTTTTCTACTTCTAAATTAATATTTTTTAAAACTTGAAAATCACCAAACCACTTATTCATTTTATCTATTTGTATTATTTTATCTGACATTATCTATCTGTTTTATATTTTTGTTCTAAATTATAACTATATTTACTCATTGCATAGCAAATAATAAAAAATACCAATGATGCAAATACATAACCTTCCATAGCAAAACCTAACCACTCAGGATTTGTTTTTGCTAGATTTAGCATTCCTACAATTTCCAAAAGACCTACTACAAATATTAGAGGAGTGTCTTTTACCAGAGCTAAAAAAGTATTAGCAATACCTGGTATTACTAATTTAAGTGCTTGTGGTAAAATCACAAGTATATGCAATTTCCAATAACCCATACCTAAAGATTTTGCAGCATCATACTGACCTTTTGGTAAAGCTTGCAAGCCACCTCTAATTACCTCAGCTACATAAGCAGCTTCAAATAATGAAATAGCGATTATAACTCTTACGAGCTTATCTATAAACATGTCTTGCGGTAGAAACATAGGAAACATTACAGATGACATAAACAAAACTGTAATTAGAGGAACTCCACGCCAAAATTCAATAAAGCCTATAGATATATATTTAATTATAGGTAAATCGGATCTTCTACCTAAAGATAAGAATAATCCAACTGGAAAACAAAAAATCAGACAGAAAAAAGAGACTATAAAAGTCAAGGATAAACCTCCCCAAGCACCCGTTTCTACCCACTCTAGTGATTCTAATTTACCAAGTTCTATAAGCTCTTCATAAAAAAATACATATTTTAACAATATGTAAAGTGTGATTGGAACTATTATGAAATAATACATTTTAAATTTTGATGGAATAAAAAATCCTAATATAATTGAAATCACCGCTGCAATAATTCCATAAGAAAAATCAAAAAATATTGGACCACCAGATATAAAAAATAAAATAAAGAAAAAAGCAATTATGGGATAAACAACCACATAATAAAGTGTTAAAAATTTTTTAAATTTGTCAGTAGCAAAAAATCCAACTACTCCAAGAAAGGCTAGAGAAACAAATGATAAATTTATTCTCCATTGTTCTTCATTTGGATACATTCCATACATAAATCTATTAAACCACGTTTTAATGTAAGCCCAGCATGCTCCTGAACCCGAGCAAGCATCTTTTGAGTCACCACTAAAATTTGCATCAATTATGAACCAATTTAGTAACGGTGGTAGTGATTTAATAATTACAAATAAAATCAACAAAGATAATAAAGCATTAAAATTATTTGTATTAATTTTTTTATTAATTATTTCTAAAAGCTTTATGCCTGAATATTCAATTCTAATTAAATGCAATCCAATAAAACCTAAAACTAAAGGCAAAAAGAAACTTATTGTTCCCGGTAAAAAATATATCAAATCTAAATTAAATAAGGAGTTTGAAAGAACAATTATAATACTTAAAAGAAATAAAACTGTACCTGTATATAAATAAGGATATAGGTTATTTTTATCTGGAGTTAAAAAATTTAATTTATTCATTATTTTTCTCTAATCGCGATTTTATTATTATACCAATTCATTAAAATCGAAATCGTAATACTAAGAGTTAGATAGGTTAACATAGTAATTGAAACAATTTCGATTGCACTACCAGTTTGCATTAAAGCTGTGCCTGCAAAAATTAAAACTAAATCTGGATATGCAATAGCAGCAGCTAATGAAGAATTCTTGGTTAGATTCAAATATTGATTTGTTGTTGGTGGAATTATTATTCTTAAAGCTTGAGGCATAACAACTAATTTCAATATTTGATTTGGAGTTAATCCTATTGAAGCAGCAGCTTCTTTCTGGCCTTTACCGACACCTTGAACACCAGCTCTTACATTCTCTGCAATAAAAGTTGCTGTGTACAATGATAAAGCTAATGCTAATGCGATTAGTTCTGGTGGTAATTTAATACCACCTTCATATGTAAAAGATGATTGTGATAGTTGTTTAATCACTGGTAACTCTACAGATGCATCAACACCACCTAATATAAAACTTAATAATGGTAAAAATATCGATAGACCAATAGAAATTTTTAGAACTGGTGTTTGGATACCTTGGTTATCTTGCTTTTTTCTAGCATACATTTTGACAAAAAATATAGAAATTATCGCTGCAATTATAGAATAAATAAAAATATCTAAATTATTCCAAATAAGTGATGGAACAAAAAAACCTTTAATTGTTAAAAAGGAAACTCCTAAAATTGGTTCTGCATTTTCTGGCAAAGGTAACGCTCTTAAAGCAGCAAAATACCAAAAAAATATTTGTAGTAATAAAGGAATGTTTCTGAAAAATTCTACATAAATTGCTGCTGTTCTCTCAATTAAAAAATTCTTGGATAATCTAGCTACTCCTACAACTATACCTAAAATTGTTGCAAAAATTATTCCAATTACTGAGACTAAAATGGTATTTAATAAGCCAACTAAATAAGCTCTAAAATAAGAATGTGAGCCATCGTATTCTATTAGAGAGAATTGTATATCAAAAGAAGCTTCATATTTTAAAAAATCAAAACCAAATTCAAGCCCTCTATTTTCCATATTTAATTGTGCGTTATATGAAAAAAAACCAAATATTAGGATTAAAACTAATAATGTTAGTAATTGAGGTAATAATTTTTTAATGTTCACGATAATTCAAGATTTATAAAAAAAAGGGCTAGAAAAATCTAGCCCTTTTTAATTATTTATAAAGATAAATTATCTTGCTGGTGGCACATAAAGAATTCCACCTTTAGTCCATAATTCATTTGGACCTCTATCAGGTAAAATTCCAGTATCAGCTATATTTCTTTTATAGCTTTCACCATAGTTACCAACCTGAGTGATAATTCTATAACTCCACTCTTGGTCTAAACCTAGTGCAGCTCCAAGCTCACCCTCTGTACCAACTAGTCTTTTAACAGCTGGATTGTCAGAAGTTTTCATAGAGTCAGCATTTCCAGACGTTATACCGTACTCTTCAGCTTCGATCATAACGTTTAGAGACCATCTTACGATATCTTCCCAAACTGCATCACCTTGTCTTACAACCGGTCCTAAAGGTTCTTTAGAAATAGTTTCAGGTAATACAACATGATCATCAGGATTACTTAGCTTAATCCTTTGTGCTGCTAATCCAGATTTATCTGTAGTATAAGTATCACATCTACCAGCATCATAAGCAGCAACAACTTCATCAGCTTTTTCAAAAGTTACTGGCTCATAAGAAACTCCTTTAGAGTTAAAGAAATCTCTCATATTCAACTCAGTAGTTGTTCCAAGGTTTGTACAAGCAGAAACACCAGCTTTAAAATCATTTACTGAATTTATTCCTGAGTTTTTTCTGACCATAAATCCTTGACCGTCATAAAAATTAACACCTACAAAAGTAAGTCCAATTTTCGCATCTCTAGTAGCTGTCCAAGTAGTGTTTCTTGACAAAACATCTATCTCGTTAGATTTCAAAGCTTCAAATCTTTCTTTAGCACTTAATGGTGTATACTTGACTTTGCTTGCATCACCTAGCACTGCAGCAGCTACTGCTCTACATACATCAACGTCAACCCCAGACCAATTTCCTGCAGCATCAGCGTTAGAAAATCCTGGAAGACCTTGAGATACTCCACATCTTACAAAACCCTTTTTTTGGGTATTTTTAAGTGTCTTTGATTTTTTAGCAGCCATAGTTTCTGTTGTAAAAGTAAACAACACTGCAACCATAGCAACTAAAGAAGTTAATTGTTTTAAGTATTTAAACATTATTCTTCCTTTTGTTTTTTATTTGTTAACAAATAATTCAAAATTGCTTTTGAATATCCTTAATTTAAGCATGTTAAATATTTACCATCAAGATAAATTTATGGGTATTTATGACCTAAAATGAACAAGATGGCGCGCCCTGGAGGATTCGAACCTCCGACCCTCGGTTTAGAAAACCGATGCTCTATCCAGCTGAGCTAAGGGCGCAGATATATTATGATACTGTTATAATACTAAATTAATATTTAAAAAGAAATTTTTTAGCTATCAATAACAAAGATAAAAATTCAACCCTTCCTATAATCATAAAAAAAATAAGAAAATATTTAGTTAAAAAATGTAAGTTTTGAAAGTCAAACTCACTTATTCCATAGGCAGAAGAATTTACAGTATTCATTAAGGTTAATACAGCCAATTTAAATGCATTTTCAAACTCTATATTACTCAATGATAATAAAACTGTTAATGAAAAAAGAGAAATAACAAATATTAAAACTGTTAAGAAATATTTATTAATATCAGCTGTATCAAAATTGATTTTAGAAAAAAAAAGCTTATTCATAAATACTTTATTGGGTTTACTAAAAGATAAAATTTGATTGATTGAATATTTAGAAAGAGAATAAATTTTTAAAAACCTCAGTCCAGAACTTGTTGAGAAAAAGGATCCACCAACTATTACTAATATTAAATAAATTAGATTTAAGTTTTTTTGTTCTACTTCTAGAGAAATACCAATATTTGAAATACTGCTTGCTAAGTTTAAAAAATTTAATGAAAAATTTTTATCATAACTAAAAAAAATAAAAAAAATACTTACCAATATTAAAAAATACAAAAATAAATGAATATCTTCATAAAAAAAATTAAGATTTTTTTTTCGTAAAAAAATTAAATTATAAGTAAAAAAAATACTAAAAAAAGAGATCAGCATTAAAAGTGAGAAAACAATTATTTGGGTATTCGTTAATAATATAGTTGAAAGCTCGTTATCAGGTAAAAATCCACCAGAGGAAATAACTGTCATTGCAAGATTAAGAGAGTTAAATACTCTTATACCAAATGTATTTAAAATAATAAAAATAAAAACTGTTAAACCTGAATACAAAAGAAAAATTTTAATAGTTTGTTTTAAAATCTCAGAGCTATTAATTGATAAAAAATTTGTTAATGATTTTTTTAAACTTTCATCGTAAATATCAATAAGAAAGATAATTGAAAACAAAAAGTACAATCCTCCAATCCATTGAATAGAGGATCTCCATAATATTAAGCCTTGATCTATTTCTTTGATATTTTCAAAAATAGTAAAACCAGTTGAAGTAAATCCTGATACTGATTCAAAAATTGCGTTTAAAAAAGTTAAATTATAAATACTTAAATAAAACGGAATACATAAAACTAAAGGTATTAGTATATAGCCAAGTAATACTGTTAAAATCTTCTCAAAAATTGATGGTTTTTTTAAACTTGATTTTAAGTAATAAAAAAGAATTCCTATTATACCTGAAATTATTAAGCTTAAGTAATAAGTGTTTAGGTTGAGATATAAGTTAAAATAATAAGAATAAATTATATTAAAAAAAGAAAATATAGAAATAAGAATAAAAAAAAAACTAAGATATTTAACTCTGAAAAATGACATTTAATTAGATTGAACTAATTCTAAAAATATTTTCTACAACTGAAATAGATTCTTTATTTGCCAAAAAAACAACTTTATCTTCTTTTAAAAAAACAAAATCAGATCGGGGAATTATTATCTTATCTCCTCTTAAAACTGCACCTATTCGAATTTCATCAGGTAAATTAGAATTCTTTAACTCTTTATTAATTAACTCTGATGTCTCAATAATTTCAGCTTCGATTACTTCATATTCACCATTCATAATTGTGTAAGCTGTTTCTATAGTACCTTTATGGACATGTTTTAATATACTGGAAACAGTATTCATTCTTGGATCTATTAAATCATCAATTTTAAGAGAATCTTGTAATAAAGAATAATTAGGTTTGTTCACTAATGCCATGGTTCTTTTATCTTCAATTTCTTTTTCATCTTTTGCAAATTTTTCAACAAGAATACTCACCATCAAGTTGTCCTCGTCATCATTTGTTAAAGCAAGAACAGTTTCGGCTTCTTCTAAATTAGCTTCAGCTAACACTTCTTCATCTAGGCCGTTGCCATTAATCACTATGGTATTGTTTAATTCAGATGCAAGAAATTCAGCTCTCTCTTTATCTTTTTCAACAATTTTAACTCTTGCAGCATCTAAAGTTTCCTCAATATTTTTTGCAAGGTTAAAACCAATGTTGCCACCGCCAACAATAAGAATTTTTTTAGATACTTTTTCTGAATGTCCAAAAGCTTCTAAAGTTTCTACAGTTTGAGAAGAATTGATAATTACGTAAATTTTATCATTCTTTTTAATTTCATCTTCTTTTTTTGGAATTATGAACTTATCATCTCTTATAATTCCAATAACATTTGCATCAAGATTCGGATATTTTTTAGTTAAATCTTTAAGCTTAATATTAATTAAACTACATCCATCATTAATAAAAATTTCCAATAATCTTATTTTATTGTTGGCAAAAGGCACACTGTCTAAAGCTCCCGGGGCTTCTAACTTTCTTTGTATTGATTTTGCAATTTCAAGTTCTGGAGAAATAATGACATCTATAGGCAAGTTCTCTTTATTGTAAACAGTTGTAAATTTAGGATTTAAATAATCTTGTGATCTTATTCTTGCGATTTTTTTTGGAATATTAAATATGGAAAATGCTATTTGACAAATAACCATGTTAATTTCATCATTCCTTGTAACAGCAATTATCATATCTGTTTCCGCTGCATTGGCTTTTTCAAGGATAGAGGGATATGTTGCTTTGCCAACTATTGCCTTTACATCTAAAGCATCATCAATCTTTTGTATGTCTTCACTGGATGTATCGATTACAGTTATAGAATGTCCTTGTTCACTTAATTGTTTGGCAATAGTGAACCCCACTCTTCCAGCACCACAAATAATAATGTTCATTAATTAAATTCTTTTATTCCTAGGCCTTTAAGTTTTCTATGCAGGGCGCTTCGTTCCATACCAACAAAGCTTGCTGTTTTTGAAATATTTCCATTAAATTTTTTTAATTGGATAGTTAGATACTCTTTTTCAAACTTTTCTCTAGCCTCTTTTAATGGCACAGATAGGCTATTTTCTGCGATTTGGTCATCAAAATTGTTATTTTTTAGAGACTCTTTTATAATATTCGAAATTTTATCTTTTGAGTCAGGTTGCAATATAGCTATTCTTTCAATTAAATTCCTTAGTTCTCTTACATTACCCTGCCAATTATGATTTAAAATATAACTATTATCCTCATCTATATTAAATTGTTTAATATTATAATTTTCAGATATTTTTTTAGAAAAATAATTAATTAAAAGTGGAATATCAGAGATTCTTTGACTTAAGGGCTCAATATTTATTTCAAATACATTTATTCTGTGAAAAAGATCTTCTCTAAAGTTACCAATCTCAATTTCTTTTTTTAAATCCTTACTAGATGAACATATTAATCTTACATCAACAGTCACATCACTACTACCATTAACTCGTTTAAATTTTTGGTCAGTTAAAACTCGAAGGATTTTTGATTGTATATCTAAAGGAATTTCGGAAACTTGATCAACTAAAAGTGTACCACCATCAGCTTTTTCTAAAGCTCCATATGAAATCGATCCATTTTCTTTTTCTTCACCAAATAA
Organism: uncultured Pelagibacteraceae bacterium; assembly: GCA_902617825.1. Lineage (GTDB taxonomy): Bacteria > Pseudomonadota > Alphaproteobacteria > Pelagibacterales > Pelagibacteraceae > Pelagibacter. Next base: position 85,520 of record CACMYE010000002.1, read on the forward strand.
TTCAAGCTCATATTTGTTAGAGTCTAATAAAGCTCCATTTAATATTATTAAAGGATTTTTATTTCTTTTTGAATTTTTATGAATTTTTCTAGCTATCAACTCTTTACCTGATCCAGAAGGTCCGTTTATAAATACTCTACTTTCAGTAATGGAAATTTTTTTAATCTGATCTTTAATATTAGTTATATTTTTACTGTTCCCTATAATATCATATGATGAAAAAAGTTTGATTTCGTATTCTTTATTTTCTTTTTTAAGATTATAATTTTCAACAGCTCTTTTTATAAAATTTAGCAATCTTTCACGATCAAATGGTTTTTCAATAAATTCAAAAGCACCATTGTGTAAAGACTTAACAGCCATTTCAATATTTGCGTGACCAGAAATTATAATTACAGGAATATCCTTATTTTTTGACTTAATATGTGAAAGAAGTTCAATACCATCATTATCTCCTTTATCTAATTTAACATCTAAAATAGCTACATCAGGTAATTTTTTATCAATCTCGGATAAGGCTTGGTTATAATTGGCGGCTAGTCTAGTTTTATAACCTGCGTCAAGAATAAGTTCATTAATGATATTTCTTATATCAGCGTTATCATCAACAATTAAAATTTCACTGTTCATGTTATTTTATAAAATCAATTTTGATTTTAGCTCCATCGTCTTTTTTGATAAATTCAATTTTACCATTATGATCATTAACAATTTTATTTACAATTGATAATCCTAATCCAGTACCATTCTTTTTTGTTGTAAAATAGGGATTTAAAATATCTTTAATGTTGTCAGAAAGTTTTCCAAATCCTATTCCATTATCAACAATTATTAGATTTATGTGGCTATCACTCTCTTTAAGTTCAATAGCAATTTTTTTACTGAAATTACTCTCTTTTTCAGCTTTTTGTTGAATACTTTCTACTGAGTTTTTAATTAAATTTAAAAATACTCTGCTTATTTGCTCTTTATCACTATTTAAAATTATTTTTTTTGAGTTAGTTGACAAATGAATTTCTATAGAATTATCTAATTCTTTTAATAATTTAATATTCTCCTCAAGTAAAATAACAATGTCATTTTTTCTCATAGTAGGCTTTGGCATTCTTGCAAAATCAGAAAATTCATTTACCAAGTTACCAATTTGTTTAATTTGATTATTTATTATTTTTAAATTATCCTTGAAACTTTCTGAGTCTTTATCTTGTAAAGTATTGGCATACTTTTCTCTTAATCTATCAATTGTTAATTGAATTGGTGTAAGGGGATTTTTAATTTCATGGGCAAGTTTTCTTGCTAAACTACCCCATGCCTCATGTCTTTCATTAATAATTAGCTTTTCTTGCTGAGTCTTCAATCGGTCAATCATTAGATTGAAATTTTTATTTAATATCTCCAAATCTTTATCAGTTTTAACTTCTGGAACCTTTGCATTAAAATTTCCCTCACCAATTGATGTTGATGCATAAATCAAATTATTAATAGATCTAAAAAACCTTGATGAAAATCTAATAGCTATTGATATAGACACAAATAATAAAACACTCACAACTATAATATAAATAATTGCAAATGATATTTTTATCCCAGTACTTTTTTCCTCAACGGTATAATAAAAATTAATTGCCTCCTGAGACTCAGTTAAGTATTTTGAAATTTCTTTATCCAAGTATTTTACAACATAAAGAAATCTGTTATCAAAATTTTGCAGTCGCATAATTGCAGCAGAAATATTCTCTGGGGCATTAATTATTTTTAAAGGTCTGTCATCGTCTAAAACAAGATTAAGAGCTTTATCAACAGGTGGAACAAAAAACTTACTATTATTTATTGATGTAAATAAGAGTGTTTTATTAACGTCAATTATATGAATTTCATCTACATCTCTTATTATTTTTTGAGTATTTAAAAAACGTTTATACTCATCATTATTATCATTTAAAAATTTTTTACTTTTATTAGTATCAAAAGCAATTAAAACTATATCTGATTGAATTTTATTTCTTATTTCTTCCACATAACTTTTGGCTAACTCATAAGAATTATTAACCACTGTTGTTACTTTTTTATCAAAATATTTTTCAAGTGCAAAAGAAAATAGAAATAACGAAAAGATTGAGATTAAAACAGAAGGTATTAATGTAAATAATGCAAAATAAGTAATATATTTTTTATTTGATTTTAGACCATCCTTGTCAATATCATTTTTAATTGCTTTTTGAATTTCAGAAAAAATAAACAAAAAAAGAGAAATTAATAAAATTATATTAAGTATTAATAAATACTGTAAATTCTGATCATTTAATTCTATAAAGCCTTTATCAATAAAAGTTAAAAAAGTTAAAAAACCTATCGATAATGTGATAATAAATAATATTATTAGATATATGTTCTTTTTAATAAATTCTGACATTTGAGTAAAAAATCACTACTATAAATGAATAATTATTTTATAATACTAGCATCGGGACAAAGCAAAAGATTTAATTCAAGCAAACCTAAACAATATATTATCTATAAAAATAAGCCTCTTTTTGATCACTCTGTAGAAAAAGCTTTAGCTTCTAAATTATTTAAAAAAATAATTTTAGTTGTTAACAATAAAAAACTGATCAATAAAAAATTTCCTAGAAATGTTATTACTATAAAGGGAGGAAAGGAAAGATCAGACTCATGTATAATAGGGCTAAAATATATTAAAAAATTTAAGCCCACTAATGTCTTGATCCATGATGCTGCAAGACCAAATATATCAATAAAGCTTCTTAAAAATTTAGTTGAATCTCTTAAGAAAAATAAAGCTGTCGTACCTATAATTAATTCAAATGACTCAATTAAGTATAGGGTTAAAAAACAATTATTTAATTTAAATCGTGATCATTGTTTTTTAACTCAAACTCCACAAGCTTTCAAATTTAAAGATCTTTACAGTTTGTCAATTAATCAAAAAGATAAAATACAAGATGAAGCTACATTATTCATAAATAATAATTTAAAAGTTAAATTTATAAAAGGTGAAAACTTAAATAATAAAATTACCTATAAAGAAGATATCAAAATAAACAAAACCTACTTTGGACTTGGGTTTGATATTCATAGATTAATTAAGGGTAAAAAACTTTATTTAGGTGGTTTAAAAATTCCATTCCATTCAGGGCTAAAAGGTCATTCTGATGGAGATGTTATAATTCATTCAATCATTGATGCTCTGTTAGGGGCAATGAGAAAAAAAGATATAGGAACAATGTTTCCAGATAATAAAAAAAGTTTTAAAAATATACGATCTCATAAAATGCTAAAACCAGTAATAGAGATAATGAATAAAAAAGAAATTTATATTAATAACATCGATTTAAATTTAATATGTGAGCAGCCCAAGGTTTCTAAATATAGAGATAAAATTTTAAAATCATTGTCTACATTGTTAAATATTGATAGCTCATTGATAAATCTAAAGGGAAAAACTGTTGAGAAACTTGGTTTAATTGGTAAGGAAAAAGCAATTGCTTGTGAGGCTATAGTATCAATAATAAAATATGACTAAAACATTTAATTCTCTTTTTGTAACAATGTTTGGTTTAGGAAAAATTAAAATTATTCCTGGAACTTTTGGATCATTGGCGACAATAATTATATTGTATGTGTTATTTCATATAATAAACATATCTTCAAATTTTATACTCTTAGGCTTGATAATAATTTTTATTTATTCTTTTTCTGCCGTTTCAAGTTATATAAAAGATAATGAGAACAAAGATCCTAGAGAAATAGTAATTGATGAATTAATAGGCCAAGCAATTCCGATTTTTGCATATGAGATTTCTCATGGCACTGAAAAATCTTCTGAAGAGGCACTCATATTTTATTGTATTTGTTTTGTTTTATTTAGATTTTTTGACATAGTAAAACCATTTCCAGTTAGCTTTTTTGATAAAAATTTTAAAAATAGTTTTGGGGTAATAATGGATGATGTGTGTGCTGGATTATATGTTATTTTATCGTTAATCTGTTTTATGATTTTAAGTAGCCACTTTATTTGATGAATTCTTTAGTAAAAAAATTAAATAAAAAAAAATTTAAGATATCTTTAGCAGAGTCTTGCACTGGTGGGATGCTTGCTTCAAAAATAACATCTATCAGTGGTGCATCAAAAGTATTTGGTCTAGGTCTTGTTACCTATTCAAATCAAGCAAAGATAAGTGTTTTAAAAGTCAATAAAATTATAATTCAAAAATATGGTGCTGTTAGTTCTCAATGTTGTGAGGCTATGGTTAAAAATTTAGCAAAAATCTCGAAAGCTCAAATTAATGTCTCAATTACTGGTATTGCAGGCCCGAATGGTGGCACTAAAACGAAACCAGTTGGATTAGTTTATATAGGTGTAAAAAACAAAAATAAAATACTAATTTCTAAAAATATATTTAAACAAAAAAGTAGAAAAGCTATTCAAAATGCTACTGTTAAAAGAACTTTAGAAATTATCAGATCTACGATTTAAATTTTTAATTCAATTTTACTAGAGACTTTCAGCTTTTTTTTGAAAAGCATCTGCTATTTTATTTAAACCAAATTGGAAAGATTTTTCCATAATTAGATTTAAAAACTTATTTTTAATTTCAAAATCAACATCAAATTGAACTTCAGTAAAATTTTCTTTTTGTATAAATTTCCAGTTATTTTCAAGATGTTTTAAAGGTCCACCAATATTAGTTACATGTATAGAATCGTTTTTTTTATCATAACGAACATCACTTTTATAAGTATCTACAAAAGGTTTTCTGCCAATTGTTAGATCTGCAATAATTACTATTTCTTCATCTTTCTCCTCTTTTTCATAAACTTTTGAATCTATACAAAAAGGGATGAACTCAGGATATTTTTCAATATCCAAAACAAAATCTATTAACTTTTGTTTTTTTCGCTCTATGTGCCTTGTAACTGAGGCTTTGGGCATTAATTATTTTTTAATCTATTTTGTTGTAGTTTAGCAAAATCTTCGTCTGCATGATAAGACGATCTTGTAAGAGGTGAAGATGACACTAATAAAAACCCTTTTGATTTTGCAATATTTTCTAACTCTTTAAATTCATCTGGGTGATAATATCTATTTAATGGATGATGTTTTGGAGAAGGTTGTAAATATTGACCTATAGTTATAAAATCTACATCAGCAGATCTTAAATCATCCATAACTTGAATTAATTCATCTTTATCTTCTCCAAGTCCTACCATTAAACCGGATTTAGTAAAAACTTTTTTATTAATTTTTTTTACATTTTTTAAAAGTTCTAAAGATCCAAAATATCTCGCACCTGGTCGTACTTTTAAATAAAGACGTGGTACTGTTTCAATGTTGTGATTAAAAACATCTAAATCTGCTTCTAAAACTTTTTTATACGCGTCCCCTTTTCTCAAGAAATCTGGTGTTAAAACTTCTATAGAAGTTTTAGGATTTTTTTTTCGAGTTGCATTTATTACTTCATAAAAATGGTTTGACCCACCATCATTTAAATCATCTCTATCAACTGAGGTTATTACAACATGTTTTAAATCTAATTTACTTACAGCATTTGAAATTTTGTATGGTTCAAATGGATCTAATTTTTCTGGCTTACCAGTTTTAACATCACAAAACGCGCAAGCCCTTGTACAAGTGTCGCCCATAATCATAAATGTTGCATGTCTTTTACTCCAACATTCAGTGATATTTGGACAATTAGCTTCCTGACACACAGTGACTAAATTATTTTGGTTAACAATTGTTTTTGTTAAAAAAAATTCTTTGCTATTTGATAGCTTAGATCTGATCCAATCAGGCTTTTTTTTAATTGGATTAATAGGCTTATTTACTTTTTCAGGATGTCTAATTTTTGTTGTCATTATTTTTAATTATATAGATTGTCTCTCCCTTTTTGCCAAATAGAAATCGTTCTCTAATTAAAGTCTCAATATAGTCTAAATCTAAATTAGTACTTAATAGTGAATTTTTATGATCCATATTTTCTATTTTACTAATTAAGGTTAATTCCTCATTTTTCAAGTTGGACAAAAGCTTTTTTTTCTCAATGTACGAAAAAAGACCTCTTTCACCAGAAACAAGATTAAACCCAAAGTATAGAATCAAAAACAATGATATTAATAAAAAATAATTTCTTTTTATTAACCTCAACATTAATTGATTTTATTCATTCTCACTTTTTTTCCAAGTTCTTCTTCAATACGAATTAATTGATTATATTTAGCTACTCTCTCTGATCTTGCTAAAGATCCTGTTTTTATTTGATTAGAATTGGTTCCAACTGCAAGATCTGCAATAAAAGTATCCTCACTGTCTCCAGATCGGTGAGAAATTATTGTTTTATAACCGATGGTTTGGGCAAACTTAATTACATCTAGCGTCTCAGAAACTGTTCCAATTTGATTTAATTTAATCAAAATTGAATTTGAGGAAATATTTAAAAACCCTTTCTTAAGTCTTTCTAAGTTTGTCACATAAAGATCATCCCCCACTATTTGAACTTTATTTATTGATCTCATTAATTTATTCCAGGCAAGCCAATCGTTTTCAGCAAAAGGATCTTCGATAGATTTGATTTTATATTTTTTAATAATTTTTTGATATTCTTTGATAGATTTTTCAACAGATATGTAAGTTTTAGAATGAATTGAATATTTACTTTTTTTAAATAATTCATTCGCAGCTACATCCAAGCAAATTGAAACATCTCTACCATTCACAAATCCCGATTTCTTTATAGCACTAACAATTAAATCAAGAGCTTGGTTGTTACTACTGATCATGGGTGCAAAACCACCTTCATCTCCAACAGAAGTAGATAATCTTTTATTTTTTATTAATTTTGATAAACTTTTAATAACTATAAAGCATATTCTCATTGCTTCAGAAAAATTTTTAGCTCGATCAGGTCTGATCATAAATTCTTGTATTCTAAGACCATTGTTTGCATGAGCTCCACCATTAATAATATTCATTAAAGGATAAGGTAACTGAAAATTTTTCTTTATAAAAAAAGTTTTATACAAAGGTAATTTTTTCACTTTAGCTGAAAGTTTTTTAACAGCCATTGAAACTGCAAGCATTGCATTTGCACCTAGATTAGTTTTTTGTCTTGTACCATCTAAGTTTATTAATAGAGTATCAATCCGTTCTTGATTATGAATACTCTGACCCTTTAATTTTTTTGAAATTTTTGTGTTTACCAAATTAACAGCATTTAAAACACTCTTACCAAGATAACGTTTATTATTTTTATCTCTCTTCTCAAACGCTTCATAAGTTCCCGTTGATGCTCCTGACGGACAAATAGCAGTTGCACTATTATTTTTTGTATAAACCTCAGCCTCTACAGTTGGATTACCTCTACTGTCAAATACTTGACGGGCCTTTACTTTTAAAATTTTACTCACTATTTTTTTATTAATTTATCTATATCTGATAGTTGATGTAACAAATTTTCCAATTTATCCAATGGTACCATGTTAGGACCATCTGATGGTGCGTTGTCTGGATCTTGATGAGTTTCAATAAAAACTCCAGCAACACCTACGGCAACTGCAGCTCTTGCTAAATGCTCCACAAACTCTCTTTGACCTCCTGATGACTCTCCTTGCCCTCCTGGTTGTTGTACTGAATGGGTTGCATCAAAAATCACTGGATAACCATCTTTAGCCATAATAGGTAAAGATCTCATGTCAGAAACTAAAGTGTTGTAACCAAAACTTGCTCCTCTCTCGGTTACTAAAATATTTGTATTTCCAGAATCTGAAATTTTTTTAGTAACATTAACCATATCCCACGGTGCTAGGAACTGTCCTTTTTTAACATTAATAATTTTATTTGTTTTGGCAGCAGCAATTAAAAGATCTGTCTGTCTGCATAAGAAAGCAGGAATTTGCAATATATCAACATGATCAGCTACTTCTGAACATTGATCAATATTATGAATGTCTGTTAAAATGGGAACATTTAATTCTTTTTTTATTTTATCAAAAACAGGTAAAGACGCTTCAAGTCCAGCTCCCCTTTTTCCTTTAAGGCTGGTTCGATTAGCTTTGTCAAATGAAGTTTTGTAAATAAATCCAAGACCAAATTTTTTCGTAATTTCTTGAATTTTGCCAGCCATGTCCATTGCGTGCTGTTCAGTTTCAAGCTGACAAGGTCCAGCAATAATGCAAATTTTATTATTATTTGAAATTTCTATATTTCCGCAATTTACTTTTATGCTATTCATTTATGATTTTTTGCTGCCTTGATAAATGAAGAGAATAAAGGATGAGGAGATAAAGGTCTAGATTTAAATTCTGGGTGAAACTGTACCCCAATGAACCATGGGTGATTTTTTAGTTCAATAATTTCTGGTAACTGATCATCAGGTGATAAACCTGAAAAAATCATACCTTTTTTTTCAAATTTTTCTCTATAAGCAATATTCACTTCATATCTATGTCGGTGTCTTTCTTTAATTAATTTTGACTTATAAATTTTTCTTATCTTTGAGTTGTTTTGTAATTTAGCATCATAAGACCCTAGTCTCATAGTGCCGCCAAGATCTTTATCTGTACCCTTAATAGTTTTACCATCTTTAGACCATTCGTTTATTAATCCAATAATTGGAATACCTTTTTTATCAAATTCACTTGAAGTAGCATTTTTTAAGTTTAGTTGATTTCGAGCAAATTCAATAATTGCCATTTGCATTCCATAACATATTCCAAGGAAAGGAATTTTGTTCATTCTGGCATGTTTTATCGCTGCTATTTTTCCATGAGTACCTCTTTTTCCAAATCCACCAGGTATCAATATTCCAGAGATATTTTTTAGTTTTTTCTTAATTTCAGAAATTTTTAATTTTTCTGAGTCAATCCTAACTAAATTAACTTTAATTTTATTATATATTCCACCGTGGGTTAATGCTTCATCCAATGACTTATAAGCATCTTTAAGTTCAACGTATTTTCCAATAATTGCAATATTTACTTCTTTTTTATTTTGTAAAATTATTTTAGTTATTTTTTTCCATGGGTTTAAATTTACTGGCTTTTTAGATTTTAATTTAAAATAATTTAAGACTTGAACATCTAATTTTTCTCTAAAAAAACTTATTGGGGCCTCATAAATTGTTTTGACATCAACAGTTTCGATGACATTTTTGATATCAACATTACAAAACAAAGAAATCTTTTTTCTATGCTCTAATGGGATTGGTCTTTCAGATCTACAAATGATAATATCTGGCTGAATACCTATGCTTCTTAACTCTTTTACAGAGTGTTGAGTTGGTTTTGTTTTAATTTCATCCGATGCTTTTAAATAAGGAACTAGGGTTAAATGAATAAATAAAGCATTTTTCTTACCAACGTCGTTTGCAAATTGTCTTATTGCCTCAACAAATGGAAGACTTTCTATATCTCCAACTATTCCTCCAATTTCACAAATTACAAAGTCCTCTCTTGATGAGTCATTTTTAATAAATTGTTTTATGCGATCTGTAATATGTGGGATTACTTGAACAGTTTTTCCAAGATACTCACCCTTACGTTCTTTTTTTAAAACATCGTTATAAATTTTGCCTGTAGTGATATTGTCTGATTTCTTTGCTGAGACTCCAGAAAATCGTTCATAATGACCAAGATCTAAATCTGTTTCAGCACCATCGTCAGTGACATATACTTCTCCATGTTGAAATGGGCTCATTGTTCCTGGATCTACATTAAGATATGGATCAAGTTTTCTGATCCTAACTTTAAAACCTCTTGATTGTAAAAGATACGCAAGTGAAGCTGATGATAAACCTTTACCTAACGATGAGACCACGCCGCCCGTGACAAATATATATCGCGCCATGGAATTATCTTATAGCGAATAAAAAAGAGATTGAAAAGTATTAATTAATTATTTTCTGGAATTGAAGGAGTATCTTCAGTTTTTTCCTCAACTGTATCTAAAACAGAGCTTGTGGGAGTTAGTTCGGCTCTTGAAATAATTGTAAGTGCTAAGCTACAAATAATAAATAAAGTTGCAACAATAGCTGTAGCTTTAGTCATGAAGCTACCAGCTGATCTTGATAACATAAAGTTTTCTTGTGAAACACCAATACCTAATGCACCACCTTCAGATTTCTGTATTAAAACTAGTAATACCAAAATAACTGCAAGTATGATGTTAATTACTAATAATATAGTTTCCATGGCGATCTAATTAATGGTTTTTTTAATTATATCAATAAATTTCTTTGGATCTTGAGAGGCTCCACCTATTAAAAAACCATCAATGGTATTAATATTTTTTAATTGTTTGATGTTGTCACTATTTACAGAGCCTCCATACAAAATTTTATAAGGTTTTTTGCCTAATTTTTTTTTAATAAATGAAATTGATTTTATCAAGTCTTTTGGCTTTGGGATTAACCCAGTACCAATTGACCAGACTGGTTCATAAGCAATTAATATATTCGATTTTTTTTGAATTGATTTTAGACCCATCTTAATTTGCTTACTTAAAACCTGATTAGTTTTTTTATTTCTTTTATCTTTTAATGTTTCCCCAATACAAAAAATGATTTTCAAACCCGATTTTAATGCACTTTTAATTTTAGAATTTATTTTTTTGTTATCTTCACCTAACTGCCTATTCTCTGAGTGACCCAATATAACATATCGTGCTCCAACATTTTTTATCATTTTAGAATTTATCTGACCAGTGAATGCACCGTAAGTATCGCTCTCGTGAGAATTTTGAGCACCCACTTCAACTTTTGTTTTTTTCAATTTATTAGATAAAGAATTAATTAATGTGCTAGGTGGGCAATAAATTAACTTTATTTTTTTTTGTTTTATACTCTTAGAAAATTTAATTACTTTATCTAGCGAATTAAGTGCTTTTAAGTCACCGTACATTTTCCAATTAGCTACAAAATACAGATATTTATTTGTCATAATTGAATTTTTAATCTATAGATTTGTTTTTTACAGATCAATATATTATTGGCTTTATGTTAGAAACTTTAAAAAATTTTGGTGGAAAAAAATTAGGTGGTTTAATCCTAATCATAGTGATTATTATTGCATTTGGTTTTGGTGGATTTGGTGGTGGCTTCAGCACAAATAATCAAA
>CACMYE010000003.1 GCA_902617825.1 uncultured Pelagibacteraceae bacterium
TTTAACTTCAACATTTTTAATGAGTAAATCTGCAATTAAAAAAATGCTTAAGAATAAATCGGGTAGAATTGTTAATATAACATCTGTTGTTGGTCATACAGGAAATCTAGGTCAGGCTAATTATACCGCGTCCAAAGCAGGTATAGTGGCGATGTCTAAGAGTTTGGCGATCGAATATGCAAAAAAAAATATAAATATAAATTGCATTTCTCCAGGCTTTATTAAATCAGCAATGACGGACAAGTTAGATGATAAATTTAAAGAAGCCATAATATCAAAAATTCCTTCAGCTCGTTTGGGTGACCCTGATGATATAGCTAATGCGGTGCTTTTTTTATGCTCAAACCAATCAAGCTATATTAATGGAGAAACTTTACATGTTAATGGAGGCATGTATATGGCTTGACAAAACATGTTTTTAAACTATTAAGAATTTATAACAAAAAGGATCAATATGTCAGAAGACGTCTCAAGCAAAGTCAAAAAAATTGTAGCCGATCATTTAGGGATTGATGAAGCAAAAGTTACTGAGGAGTCTAGTTTTATAGACGACCTAGGAGCTGATAGCTTGGATACAGTTGAACTAGTGATGGCTTTCGAAGAAGAATTTGGATCTGAAATATCAGATAGCGAAGCTGAGAAAATTTTAACTGTTGGTGATGCAGTTAAGTTTATCGAGGGTAAAGCAAACTAAAAATTTAATGCCCTCAGACAACGATGGGGTAATGATAATTTTATCTTCTCCTTCTGGAGCAGGCAAGACTACATTAGTAAAAATGTTATCAAACCTGGATAACTTTGAAATCTCCATATCACACACAACTCGACAACCTAGACCTAATGAGACACCTGATAAAGATTATTATTTTGTAAATGAGAACAAATTTAAAAGATTTATTAAAAACCAAGAATTTTTAGAATATGCAAAGGTTTTTGGTAATCTTTATGGAACTACTAGAACACCAGTTATCAACAAACTTAATAAAGGTAAAAATGTTTTGTTTGATATTGATTGGCAAGGTGCTGACCAAATCAAGAATAAAAATTTAGATTATAAGTTAATTTCATTTTTTATTTTACCACCTAGTAAAGAGATATTGTTTCAGAGACTTTCAAATAGAGATATGAAAGATAAATTGATTGCTGAGGAAAGAATGAAACAGTTTGGGAGAGATGTTCTACATTGGATCAATTATGATTACGTAGTTATAAATGATAATATTGAAACTTGTTATTCCAAAATAAAAAATTTAATTAATGCAGAAGTAAATAACGGCTCAAAAGATTATGATATTGAGTATATTAGAAATCATATAGAAAAATTAACTTTTTAAATTTTCATATTCTTGAGCTAATTGATAGTAGGTTTCAAAGTCTAAATTCTGAGGTCTAAGATTTAAATCAATCTTAAGCTTATCTAATATTTTTTTATTACCATTAAAAAGTTGATTAAACGGTTTTTTTAGCATTTTTCTTCTGTGGTTAAAAAAAATTCTTGTAATTGTTTCAAGATTTTTAGAATCCTTTATAGGATAAAAATGCATTTTAGGAGTAAAAATTAATAATGAGCTATCAACTTTTGGTTTTGGATAAAATGACCCTGATTTTATATCACAGATTTTTTTTATTTGTAACTTCCAGTTACTTAAAATAGATAATCTTCCGTAATGCGAAGAATTAGATTTTGCAATTATGCGATCGGCAACTTCTTTTTGGAACATAAGTATAAGGCAATCAAACCAAAAATTATCTTTTAAGTTAGTTATCCATTTACTCAGAATCTCTGTAGAAATATTATAAGGCAAATTTCCAAAAACTTTAATTTTTTCACTAAATAAAAAACTTTCCTCAATTTTTAAAATATCTTCATTAATAATCTTTATTTTATTTTTGTAATTTTTAGTAAGTTTTTTTGCCAAATCATTATCTTTTTCAACAACGCAAAATTTTTTGGGTTTCTTTTCTAGAATTAAAGATGTTAGGTTTCCAGTTCCAGGACCGATTTCAAGAATAGATTTACCCTCAATAGATGTCAAATTTACTATTAAATTTAACAATTCTTTATCAACTAAAAAATTTTGTCCAAGACTTTTTTTAGCTATAATCAATTTTTTTCTAAAAATTTTATTGCTTTTATTAGACTCAATGGATTAGATAAGTTTTGACCTAGCATACTTTCATTTGGACCATGATCAGGAGAGACTCTACTAAAAGGCAAACCGAGGGTTATATTAATCGCATCATATTCAAATAATGTTTTCATAGGAGTTAATACTTGATCGTGGTACATGCCAACAATTACATTAAATTTTTTTCTATTATCTCTTAAAAAAATAGTATCAGCAGGATATGGTCCACTTACTCTTATATTATATTTTTTTAATTTTTTTATTAATGGTTTAAGAATTTTTTCATCTTCATTATATTTTAGTACACTTTCACAATGTGGATTAAGCCCTAACAAAGCAATTTTAGGAATAATTGAAAATTTTTTTTTATAGAAAGAATTTATAAGCATGATTTTATTATAAATAAGTTTTGGATTAATTTTGTTTGAAACCATTTTTAGGGGCAAATGTGTTGTGACAGGACAAACCGAAAGATTTTTATTATAAATTAACATTGCTGTACTCTGTACATCGAAATTATGTGCAAGATATTCTGTTATTCCTAGAAATTTTTTATTTAAGAAATTTTTCTTATTAACAGGACCATTGATGAGCTTATCAGTAAAACCATCATTTAAAAGTTTGGTTGCTACATTAAAACAATTTGTAATATAAAGGTTAGATTTTTTTGAGGATTTTTCAAATACTCTCTTTTGATTATATTTCACATCAAGAAGATTGATTGAATTATTATCTAATAAATACTCATGAATTTTGTTAATATCAATTAATCTAATTTTCATTGCGAAATTAAGTTTTTTCATTTGGTGCAAAAGAATATTTTTAGATGCAATTATAATTAATGGATTTTTATAACTATAATTTTTTAATGCTTTAAAATAGATTTCAAAAAAAATACTATTTGGTTCTCCTGCAACTATTATTATTGGTCTATAATTCATTAATTATAATATCTTTCTTTAATTTATTGATATATAAATTTGAAAATAAATTAATTTGCTCATTCAATTTACTGTTTACAACTTTTTCAATTTCTTTATCAATATCATACTTTATTTCTTCTTCTTTATAATCTTCAATTTTTAGTATAAGAAATCCACCAGGCACAATAATTGGATCAGTATGGTCATTTACTTTTAATAAAGATAATTTTTTCAAAACTTTTGCAGAAATTGCATTAGAATTTACCCAACCAAGATCTCCACCTTTTCTTGAGCTATCAGATATACTATAAATTAAAGCTGTATTTAAAAAACCTTTTTCTAAAATTGATTTATTTAAAATATTATATTTAGTTTTTAATTTTTCGTTACCTTCAAGCGTAAAAAGAATTTCGGATAGTTTATAAATTTTGCTTTTTCTATTTTTAATCTCCTGAACAATTTTTTCTTTATCTATTTTGATCTGATCTTTATATCTCATATATATAAATTGTTTCCAATTTGCATCTATAAGAATTTTTTCTTCAACCATCTCTATTTTTAAGTCATGATTTCTTAGGTATACTTTAAATTCTTCTAAATTGGCTAATCCGATATTTAAATAAATATTTTCAATTAAATATTTCAATTGATCAGATTTAATTTCTAATTTATTTATATTTTTTAATAGTTTAATTTGCTTGATCTTATCTTTAATTAAATTATTTTTAGCAATGCCAATTATTATATTTTGATCAAGCTTATTTATGTCTTTATTTAAGGCTTGCAGGTAACTTATTTCTTTAGCGATATCAACGGTTGTTATTATTTCTTGATCAATTTTTAATAAAATTTTATTTTCTAAGCTATAAGCAAAGTTGCAACTCAGAAATAAAAACAAAGTAAAAGCTGTGAAATATTTAGACATTATTTAAATAAATTGGTTTCATTGTGTTCGTAACTTGTAAACGGATAAAAAGTCATGCTAAATAGTAAGCTTTCACTTGGCTTAAGATCTCTATCTGAATAAAATTTTTTATTATACTTTACACTAGCAATTAAACAGTCATTCTTATATTCATAAATTAAATCGTAATACTCTGTAAAATTAATTTTTCTATTTCGCCTAGTCTTAAATGTTATGAGATTCTCATCATTAAATTTATAAGTTGATGAATTTGATAGAAAGTTGGTGTCACCCACATCTCCATTTTCTTCAACCCATTCAAATGAAGTATCAAGATTTTTAAATATTAAATTTGCGGTAACTGCATTATATTCAAATCTATCATAATTGTTATCAATTCTAAAATTATAATCTATATTAGCGTTTTCGGATAATTTAGATTTAACAGATCCAAATAAAGCTGACGCTTTTTTATCTAAACTTGAACTTTTTGGAATAAAATTACCTTCTTTATCTCTAAAAACTGATCCAAATTGAACACTAAAATATTTGTTTATATCATCTAATCTTTCTTTTTTATAAGTAATTCCTGCTGTTAAAGATCTACCTTCCTCAAAAGAGTCATTAATTCCCAATCTGTTAATACTAAATAAATTACTTATTCCTATACCCCTTGAAGATGTAGAGTGATCTTTCATATTAGTTGGATTAAATCTAAAAGATATTTTTGGTGTTATGAAATTATTAAAATTTTTACTTAATTTTTTTAAAGGTAATTCTGCTGAATATTCATTAATATTCCACAATTCGATATCAGGACTTGATTTTAATGAATTACTCTTTTTACCAATAGTATTTGTATTTTTGAAATAAATGTTAAATTTATTCACTATTCCAATTCCTGAAATTACCCTATCACTTTGATAATTTAAATTATTTTCTATTCTAGATTTTAACTCATTTGTATTGTTTAAATCATTGCTACCAGAAGATGAAAAATTAAGCTGTCTATCATTGAATTCAGATTTAAAATACTTATTAAAGTTATAGTAAGGTAATATAAATTGAAATCTGTCACTGTCATCTTTTGTTCCTAGTTTTTCATATGCTATCATTCCTGTATTTAAATTGTAGTCTTCACGATTTAACATCAGTTTAATTTCAGATTTTAAATTACTAGAATCTGTTGGTGTCAAATTATTCCCATATAAATTTGTATCAAAAACTTTCAGATAGGTATCATTTGAAACTTTTTCAATCGATATAAACAAATCGCTATCATCATATTTTTTTAGTTTGAGATCTGTAAAAAAGTTAGCAAATAAATGTGTCATACTTTTTTTTTTGTTATTGGCATATGATGGCTTGTAACCAGTAGTCAAACCAATGTCCGTTATGAATGTTGAGTTTTTATTTTGTTGTCTATATTCATTTTGCAACATTTTTATCTCCGACTCAAAAAATGTTGGTCTAAAAGTCAAATCTTTTGTTGACGAGATTACGTGGAAGTAGGGTAAATGAATTGAATCTCCCAAATCATCAGAGCTATTAAGCTGTGGTCTCAAAAAGCCACTTAATCTTCTAACCGTCGGGTCAGGATGATAAAACTTTGGTGTGTATAAAATTGGAAAGTCATAAAGTTTTAAAATTGCATTATCGTAAATAATTTGTTTTGTGTTCTGATTATGCTCTATTTTTGTGGCTTTAATTGACCAAGGAGGACAATTTTCATTTTCATTACATGGTGTAAATAAACCTTTGTTTACAGTAGTTATATTTCCATCTTTATTAGATGAAACTCCATATAATCTAGGATCATTTTTTGTATCATCAAAAATACTCTTATGAAGCTTAATCTTAGTATCTTTAGCCACAAAGTTTTGTGTATTAAGATTTATATTAGCGCTTGAAAAGTAAAATTTATCACTTTTTGGAGATTTAAAATTTGATTTTACAATAATATTTTCACCCCTGAGTTCTTCTGAATTTATTAAATAATTAAATTTTTTAAGATTATATAAATTAAAGTTATCGACAATTGTTGTATTTTTATCAGAAATTAATTTCATTGGAATTTTCAAGAAAATAACATCACTGGAGTCTATTTTGTATTTAGAATGAATTAATGCGCTGGTTTTACCTTCTGTATAAATTTTTTCTTCATTCATAACATAGGTAGCGTAATTTGAATTAATTGAATAATTCTTAACGTCGTTTTTAACTATAACATTATCTTTTGCTATTAAGATTTTTTTAGGTTTATTGTATTCGAAATCTTTAGCAGTTATTTCTGTATTATCATTGTAGTTTATTGCTCTAGATTTATCTGTTGTAAAAATTATTTCTTTGTTTTTATCATAAATTATTTTTTCAGAAAAAATTACGTAATTATTAATAGTGTCATTTATTTTAACATTGCCAAATGCATTTAAAATATTTATTTTTTTATCATACTCAAATTGGTCAGCATCAATAATAATACCATCATCTGAGGTGATAGTTCCTCTTTTTTTCCCTTTATATATATTTCCATTTTCTAAAATTTCAACTTCTGTAATATCGAAATTAAAATTTTCGGAAGCATGTATACTTGATGAAATCAAGCCTAAAAAAATAATTAGAATTAATTTAAAAATATTATTTATCATTAATTTTATAAATCAAAAATGTATTTATTGTTAATAAAATAATTAAAGGTATCAATATTGAAAGTAATAAAGATATTCTCTCAGCACCACCTAATACATAAGAAAAATTATTTAAGTAATAAATAAAAACTGAAAAAAATAATCCAACAGAAATTTTAAAAGTTGTGCTTTTATATTTCTTTATTCTTAACATTATTAGTGATGAAAATATTGCTATTAACAAAAAGTATAAAGGGCTTGAAAGTAGCTTGAGTATATACAAATCTATTTCTGTCAAAGAATAATTTAGTTTTTTGTAATTTTTTTTTAGTTGATATAACTCATAAAGATTAAGTGCAGCAAGATTTGAGTATAATGTTTTAATTCTTTTTAAATCAAAATTTGTATTTAATTCAATATTTTGATTTTTTAAATATTCATTTTCATAATATATTCTGGCATTAATAATCTTCCAATTTTTATCTGATATATCTATTTTTTTGCTTTTAATATTTCTGATAATATTAAAATTTTCATCAAACTCTGTAATAAAAATATTTTCTATAAAATTATTATTTATAGAAGAGGCATTTGTAATTATTATTTTATTATCTATTTTATCCTTTATCCAGAGCCCATTTTTCGTAATAACAGCAAGATATTTTCCATCACTTGAATAATTAGATTTTAATTCTATGTAAATATTTTTCAAATTTGAGGATAAATTATAAAAAAGTGATAAAATTAAAATTCCTGTAAGAATAGACATAGTACTTATAATCAATATTATCTTAGAATTTTTAAGACCAGAGTATTTAAAAATTTCTATTTCTTGATTTTCAAATAGTTTTATAAAAGTGAGCTGTACAGTTAATAACATAATAAATGGAAAAATCTCAAATATCAATGCTGGTGAATTCAATAATGACAAAAAAAGAGTAAAACTTGTTTGTACATCCATATTCTTAAAAAATTCTAATTCAGTCAGAAGATTTAATAAAAAAACTAAACTAAAAATAATTGAAAATACAAAAAAAAGTGATTTAAAAAAAATTAAAGATATAAATTTAACATAAACTTTCATGTTATTTTTTTTTGTAAATAAAGTTAAATTTTAAAAAAAAGTATAAGTATATGGTAATAAAAAAAATTATTGGAAAAGAAAAAAAAATAAAATTTTGAACCAAGTTTATAGAAATAAACCTAATTGTTGATTCTGAAAAAATAACCACAGTTAACCCAACTATGAATGTAATTAACCTAAGTTTTTGATAGATGGAGTTTTCTTTTGAACTAATAATAAGAATAAAAGGTATCAAAGATAATATTGGTATGTAAATAGGTATGATAAATCTTTTATAAAATTCTTTTAAGATATTATTCATATTATCAATTCTACAGTTAAGTATCAATTTACTTTCCGAGTCAAATTTTTGAGTATAAAGAAATTTATAATAATATTTTAAACATTTGAGAAGTTTGAAAGATGAAAGTTCTTGAGTTTTAGGGAATGTAACTGTATTAGCTTCAAAATCAGACAATGAGTAATCAGATTTAGTAAATGAAATATTTGTTAAACTATTTTCATTCCCTGAAGAAATAGTTGCTCCGTCGAAGAGAATTAAAAATGGTTTACCATTGATTTCACTAAACTCACCTTTTTTTGCATAAGTTATTTGGAATTGATTGTTACCCATCTCTTTTTTTAAATATAAATTTTCTAAGTTTCCATTTGATTTTTTTTTGTCTGCATAAATTGTAACCCCTTTTATTGTATCATTAAATTTTTGTTGTTTAACAAAGTTATCAAAAAAATTTACGTCAGATGTTCTTAAGAATGACCTTGCAAGATCTTGGGAATTTGGAACAATAATTGTAGTTAGAAATATTTGAGCTATCATTAATATAATTGAAATTTTACAAATAAAATTAATAATACTTATTTTATGAACACCATAATTCCAGAATATGATTAATTCATTACTAAACTCATATTTTATTGTTACGTAAAAAAGACTAAAGAATAATATGAAGGGAAAAATTTTACTTACAATCTTTGGAAAATTTAAAATTGAATAAGTAATATAAATCAAATAATCTCTTCCATCTTCTATTATTATATCGAGAAAATTAACCGCCTGAAAAACCCAAATAACAATCGAAGTACAAATAAGAGTTATGAAAAAAAAACTTAAATAATCATGCAAAAGTTTTCTAAATAAAATTTTTTTCATTGAAATATGCTATTTTTATTCATATATAACATCCATATCCTTTAGAGTGTATTAAATTTTATGTCATTACAAATAAATATTAAAAATAGATCGTTAAAAAAAAATTCAGGTAATCTTGTGTTATTTGTTGATGACACTTTTAATACCAAAGGCATAAAAAAATATATTTCAGCTAAAGAATATTTGTATGTTTCTGATTTACTAACAGTAAGTGATAAAAAAAAAACGATAATAAGTTATAATATTTCATCTAAGAGAAAAATAATCCTGGTATCTATTAAAAAAAACATAAAAAGTTCCCAGGCGGAAAGTTTGGGGGCTACATTTTATGACAAATTTAAAGACTCAGAATTAAATTCTTTTGTTATTAGTTGTGATACAATTAGAAGTTCATTGAAAAATTTTGTTGGCTTTTTTTTACATGGACTAAAATTAAAGTCTTATACTTTTGAAAAATATAAATCTAAAAAAAATAAAAAAAATATCTCTATAACTGTTATAGGAAAAAATAAACCATCAATAACTGATCAAATAAAATTTGAGGCAGTAGAGGAGGGAACTTTTTTTGCTAGGGACCTAGTATCAGAACCTGGAAATATATTACATCCAGATGAATATGCTAAAAGATTAAAATCATTAAAAAAAATTGGATTAAAAATTACAATTTTTGACGAAAAAAAATTAAAAAAATTAGGAATGAATACTTTATTAGGTGTGGGTCAAGGTAGTGTAAGAGGTTCTTATCTAGTTACAATGGAATGGAAAGGGCTTAAAAATAATTCAAAACCAGTCGCATTTGTTGGCAAAGGTGTATGTTTTGATACTGGAGGTATATCATTAAAACCTGCAAAGTTTATGGAAGATATGACATACGATATGGCTGGCTCAGCTACAGTAGTTGGTTTGATGAAAAGTCTTGCTTTAAGAAAAGCTAAAGTTAATGCTGTGGGTGTTGTTGGTTTAGTAGAAAATATGCCTGGTGGTAATGCACAAAGACCAGGAGATATAGTAAAATCTTATAGCGGTAAAACTGTTGAAATTTTAAATACTGATGCAGAAGGTAGGTTAGTATTAGCTGACGCTCTCACATTTACAGAGGAAAAATATAAACCAAAATTTATTGTTGATTTAGCTACCTTAACTGGTGCTATTATTGTTTCTTTAGGATCAGAGTACGCTGGTTTATTTTCTAATAATGATAAATTATCCAACCAATTAATTGATGCAGGTAAAAAGACAGAAGAAAAAGTTTGGAGAATGCCTCTTAATAAAAATTTTGATAAATTAATAGACTCTAAAAACGCAGATATGCAAAATATTAATTATGTTGGTGGAGCTGGCTCAACTACGGCGGCACAATTTTTACAAAGATTTATTTTAAACAAAACACCTTGGGCTCATTTAGATATAGCTGGTATGGCTTTCTCAAAATACGGTGGTGCTCTCAATTCAGGTGGTGCAACAGGTTATGGAGTTAGATTATTAAACAAACTAGTAGAAGACTATTATGAGTAATTTAGAACAGACTTTATCAATTATAAAACCAGACGCAGTTGAAAGAAATCTAGAAAATGAAATTAAAGAGATGTTTAAAAACAAAGGATTTTCAATCTTAAAAGAAAAAAAAATTCAAGTTGAAAAATCTGAAGCTGAAAAATTTTATAAAGTTCATGAAACTAAACCTTTTTACAATGATTTATGTGCATATCTTTCTTCAGGACCTATTGTAGTAATGGTTCTTAAAAAAGAAAATGCAGTTCTCGAAAATAGAGAGTTGATGGGAGCTACTAATCCAAAAGATGCTGACGAGGGCACTATTAGAAAAAAATATGGAATATCAATTGATAAAAATTCAGTTCATGGCTCTGATAGTGTTGAAAATGCAAAAATTGAAATAGATTTCTTTTTTAAAGACTGAATATTTTTCTGATTGCTTTTGGATATAGCTTGTGCTCTTGAATTAAAACTTTTTTTTCTAATGATTTAGCAGTATCATATTTGCTAATCTTAACTTTTTTTTGAAGAATAATTTTTCCAGAATCCAATCGATAATTAACAAAATGTACAGTACAACCAGTATATTTTTCACTATTTAATATTGCTCGATGATGAGTGTTCAAGCCTTTATATTTTGGGAGTAAGGAGGGATGAATATTTAATATTTTATCTTTAAAACTTTTTATAAAATCTTTAGATAGAATTTTCATAAAACCTGCAAGGCAAATTAATTTAATATTTTTATTTTTTATTTCAGAAATTATTTTTTTTTCAGCAATTATCTTATTTTTATAATTAAAAACTTTATTTGGGATTTTAAAAATTTTTCCAAATTTTAATCCCTTTGCCTTTGGATTATCTGAAATTATTAATTCTATTGAAATAGGTGAATTTTTTTTTTTAGCAAAATGAATTAGTGATTCAAGGTTACTTCCAGTTCCAGAAATAAATACAGCACACTTTATTTTTCTAGAACCAGTTAATAGAACCATTTAATTTAATTTTGTTATTACCTTTTAAAATTTTACCTATCACATAGGGCTTATAGTCTCTTGAAAAATATTTTGTGACTTTTTTTAAATCTTTAGGATTTATTATTAAGCAAAATCCGACTCCACAATTAAATGTTTTCAGCATCTCCTTTTCTGATATTCCATTATTTCTTAGCCATTTAAATATATCCAAAGTTTTAATTTTATTCAAATCGATATCAGCAATCATTCTATTGGGAATAATTCTTTTGATATTATCTGATAGGCCTCCACCTGTTATATTTGCACAACCATTAATTAAACCTTGGTTAACTAATTTTAAAACTTCTTCGACGTATATTTTAGTAGGTTTTAAAAGTTCAGATTTTAAAAATTTATTTTTTTTAATATTAATTTTTTTTTGATTTATAAGATACCTTACCAATGAGAAACCATTAGAATGCAATCCACTTGATGGCACTGCTAAGATAAGGTTATTTTTTTTTATTCTATTTTTCGTTAAAATCTTATTTTTGTTAACTACACCTACTGCAAACCCTGCAATATCAAATTTACCTTTTTCATATGTACCAGGCATTTCAGCTGTCTCACCACCAGCTAATTCACACCCAGACAATCTACAGCCTTTAAGAATTCCTTTGATTATGGATTTAAGTTTTTTTAAATCAATTTTATTAATTGATATATAATCTAAAAACAAAAGAGGCTTAGCACCTTGAACTATTAGATCATTAACACTCATTGCTACTAAATCTATACCAATCGTATTAAAAATATTTAGAGTATTTGCGATCTCAATTTTTGTTCCAACACCATCTGTACAAGCAACAATTTTCGGTTGATTTATGCCTTGAGGAATACTAGTTATGGAGCCAAATCCACCTATGTTTGAAAACTTTTTTTTGCCTTTTTTCTTTGATGAAACATTAGAAATGAAATTAACAAAATTATCTGCAGCACTTATATTAACACCACTTTTTTTATAGGTAATTTTTTTTTTATTCATTAAAAAGGTTTATGAAATATATTTTTCAAAATTTAAAGTTAAGAAAGTTATATATTTTTTTTTTATTTCTTGCTTTATTAAATATTTTTTTTTCCACAGGAATTAGTCTAGCCAAAACTTTCTCTATCAATGACCTTGAATTATCTACTCCTTTTAAGATCAATTTTAACAAAAACAAAATAATAGATGAAGGATTTGTTCAAGCTTTTAACCAGTTAATGTTATCTACTGTTCAGTCTAAAGATTATCAGAAGCTTAAAGATATACAATTGAATCAAATCAAAGGTATGATTGAGACATTTTCAATTAAAGAAGAAAAATTCGTTAATGAATATTATTATATTAAACTCAACGTATCTTTTAATAAAAAAATTATATTTGATTTATTGGAAAAAAAAAATATTTTTCCATCATTACCAGTCAATAAAGATATTGTTTTCGTGCCAATAATTGTTGATCAAATAGAAAATCAGATCAAAATGTTCTCAGACAATACTATATATGATCAATGGAATTCTAACATTAAACAATATGAGCTTTTAAATTATATTTTACCTACAGAGGACCTCGAAGATTTAAATTTAGTTAAAAAAAATGTTGAAAATTTAGAAAACTTTGAATTTGGTGAAATAGTTAAAAAATATAACTTGGAAAACTATATTATATCTATATTTTTCGTAGGTCCAGAACGAACTAGCCTCTTAAATAAAATTAGTTTTCAAAACAAAAAAACTTTAAAAAACATCCTAGTAAAAAATATTGATTTTAATAACAATAATGAAATTAATAAATTTATAGAAATTCTAAAAATTACTTTCGAAGATTATTGGAAATCTCAAAATGAAATAAATACTTCTGTTAAATTACCTTTAACAATCTCAGTTGAAAACAGTAATAATATAAAAATTTACCAATTAGAGGAAAAACTTTCTAACATAGATCTAATTTATAATTTTAATATTTATAAAATTGATAATAAAAATAATATTTATAAAATAATTTTTAATGGAACACCTGATAAATTTATAGAAGTGATGAAAAATAATAATTATGAATTTGAAACTGATAACAAAATATGGGTGATGAAATGAAAAACCTAAACCAACAAATTCTTAATTTTAATTATGAGCAGAATTTTAAAGACCAGGATTTTTATGTGACTAAAAGCAATGAATATTCATTTAAACTCTTAAATAGCTGGCCTAAATGGGAAAAAAATTTTGTTAATTTAATAGGTGAAAATTTCTCTGGAAAATCACACCTGATAAATATTTTTTTACAAAATTTTAAAGGTATTAAAATTACTGCTTCCAAAATTAACAACGATTTTTTAAAACAAATTAAAATTTATGAGAATATTGTTATCGAAGATTTGTTGGAAAATATTGATGAAAATTTATTATTTACTCTAATTAACATTGTAGAACAAGATAACAAATATCTCATAGTTACTTCTACAAAACCTATCGTAGAGTTTAAATTTACACTTAAAGATTTAAGTTCAAGATCAAAGAATTTTCTTTTATCAGTAATTGAAAAACCAGAAGATGATTTAATGTATGCCTTAATATTAAAAAATTTATCAGATCGTCAGATCTTAATTGATAAAAAATTAATAGATTTTATTGTCAAAAGAATAAGTAGATCTTATGGTAAAATATCCGATTTCATATATAAAATCGACGAAATTAGTTTAAAAAGAAAAAAGCCAATCGACTTTAAAATTATAAAACAGGCTTTAGGAGAATAATTGAATAAGTACAGAACACATAAATGTAATGAATTAAGAAAAAGTGACGTTAATAAAAAAGTCTCTCTTTCTGGATGGATAAATAAAAAAAGAGATCATGGAAATCTATTATTTATTGATCTTAGAGATAATTATGGAATTACACAATGTATAATTGATAAAGAAAACAAAAATTTTTTAGAATTAGAAAAAACACAGCTAGAGACAGTTATTAAGGTTAATGGTAAGGTAGTAAATCGTTCAGATGAAACCAAAAACAAAGATATTGAGACTGGAGAAATTGAGGTAGCAATATCTGAATATGAGACATTAGGTACTTGTAAAGAATTACCATTGCCTGTTTTTAGTGATCAAGAATATGCAGAAGAAATAAGACTAAAATATAGATTTTTAGATTTAAGAAGAAAAAAAATTCATGAAAATATCATATTAAGATCAAAAGTTATTTCTTACATAAGAAATGAAATGATAAAATTAGGCTTTTTAGAATTTCAAACTCCAATTTTAACTTCTTCTAGCCCTGAAGGAGCCAGAGATTTTCTTGTACCTAGTCGTTTAAACCCAGGTAAATTTTATGCTTTACCCCAAGCTCCACAACAATTTAAACAATTAATAATGGTATCAGGTTTTGATAAATATTTTCAAATAGCTCCTTGCTTTAGAGATGAAGATGCTAGAGCAGATAGAAGTCCTGGTGAATTCTACCAACTAGACTTAGAAATGTCTTTTGTCGAGCAAGAGGATGTATTCACTATAGTAGAAAAATTAATGGTAAATACTTTTAAAAAATTTTCTGATAAAAAATTAATGTATCATATTTTTCCAAAGATAGCATACTCTGACGCAATGCTTAAGTATGGGAGTGATAAACCCGATTTAAGAAACCCTCTCATTATAAATGATATTACAGAAATTTTTAAAAGAGAGGATATCTCGTTTGATATCTTTAAAAAATTAGTGCGATCTGGATCTAATGTTAGATCCATTACTACCAAAAATACAAAAGATAAACCTAGAAGTTTTTTTGATAATATTGATAAATGGGCTAAAGACCAAGGCGCCTCTGGATTAGCATACTTTACTATTGAAAAAGATAATAAAATTTCAGCTAAAGGACCAGTAGGAA
The DNA here is from genome assembly GCA_902617825.1 of uncultured Pelagibacteraceae bacterium. Lineage (GTDB taxonomy): Bacteria > Pseudomonadota > Alphaproteobacteria > Pelagibacterales > Pelagibacteraceae > Pelagibacter. The sequence continues at coordinate 15,189 of CACMYE010000003.1, forward strand.
AATTTTTTTCTGAAGACGCACTTTTAGAAATAATGAAAATTACTAAATCTGAGGTAGGAGATAGTATTTTTTTAGCATGCGGAAAGCAAAATGAATTAGAAAAAATAACAGCACTAGCTAGAGATAAAATTGCTAAAGATTTAGATCTAATTGATAATGACACTTTTGCTTTCTGTTGGATAGTTGACTACCCTATGTTTGAAAAAGATGAATTAACAAATAAGATTAAATTTAGTCATAATCCATTTTCTATGCCACAAGGCAAATTAAAACAAAAAGATTTTGAAAATCCTCTTGATATTCTTGCTTATCAATATGATATAGTTTGTAATGGAATAGAGTTATCATCTGGTGCAATAAGAAATCATAAACCTGATCTTATGTATAAACTTTTTTCAATTGCAGGTTACAATAAAGCAGAGGTAGATGAAAAATTTAGTGGTATGATTAACGCATTAAGTTTTGGTGCACCACCACATGGTGGAATTGCACCTGGAATAGATAGGATTATAATGCTTTTAGCAAATGAAAAAAATATAAGAGAAGTTACTATGTTTCCAATGAACCAAAACGCTCAAGATTTAATGATGAAAGCACCATCAGCTATTAATCAAGACCAATTGAAAGAATTAAATCTCGCAATAAAAACTAAAAATTAAAAATTATTTCTTTCCTTTTAAGCTGATTTTAACGTCAGATAAATCTACTAGATTTTTTTTATAATTGTTTCTTACAAATCCTTTGCTTGTAATATCTCTAACAATTTTAAGTAGTTGATTTTGATCTTCTGTGTTTTGATCATCTGAACCATTTGTGTCGTTTCCACCAATTGAAGGTGTGTGAGCAAGATCTTCTCTATTTTGATAAGAAATTGCTAGTTCTCTAAAAATATAATCTAAAATAGATGTAGCACTCAAAATTCTATCATTCCCTAAAACTTTACCTGATGGCTCAAATTTTGTTCCAACAAATGCACTAATAAACTCATCCAAAGGCACCCCATATTGAAGTCCAAGAGAAACTGCAATTGCAAAATTATTCATTAAAGCTTTTACCAGCTCACCCTCTTTACTAGTATCGATGAATATTTCTCCAATTTTTCCATCCTCGTACTCCCCAGTGTGCAGATAGACCTTATGATCACCAATTGTTGCTTTCTGAATATATCCTTTTCTTCGATCAGGCATACCAAATCTCTTTCCATCTCTTTCTGAAGCTTTATTAAGCTTTGTAACTACGTTTTCTTTACTAATTGGATTTAAGTTTTCTGTATTGTTTAATGTTTCAAAATTTTTATTGTCTATATTTTTATTTTTTTTAGGGTCAAGACTTTTAGTTTTCCTATTATCCAATTTAAGATCTAAAACTTCATATTTACCATCATCTCTTTTTTCTAAATTTTTTAATTCTTTTTCATCTATATCATCTAAGTAATGATTGACCTTGAATGTGCACGTATAATAAGTTTCGACCAGATATTTTGCCATTTAACCTCAGTTTAAAAATTAATTTGAATAATGAATCATTTAATTTATATACTTATTCAAATTTTAGTCTAATTTAAATTTTACAATTTTTAATTGAAAAAATAAAAAAAAATAATGTTGACAATTTTGAAAAAAATTTTCATTTGGTGGAATCAAGACACATTTGGAACTAGGTTAAAAACTATTTTTTTTGGAAAACTTGTTGGAACAGATGAGCTAGGCAACAAATACTATCAAAGTAAAAAAGGGAAGAGGTGGGTTGTATATGCTGATACAATTGATGCATCAAAAATTCCAGTTGAGTGGTATTCATGGATGCATTTTACTCCCAATAAAATAGAGAAAAAACATATTCTTGAAAAATATGAATGGCAAAAACCACATCAATCTAATTTGACAGGTACAGATCAAGCATACTATCCCAATAAAAATAAAGATGGAGCTAAAAAAAAATATAAAAGATGGAAAGAATAGACTTAAATTAAACTTAATAATTTTTGTTTATTTTTCTTTATTTTCATTTGCATTTTCGCAAAGTAACTTGGAGGGTACTTATACGGATATTAAAATTTTAGATAAAATAAGCTCTAAAAATACACTATTGAAATTAAAAAATGGAGATCTAGTGGCATTTAAAGACTTATCAATAAAAAGTTTAAAATGTAAAAATTCAGAATTTGACGACAACCCTGAAATTACTGCTTACATACAAGTTACAGACCTTAATAATTCAAATAATGATGAAGTTTTTGTTTTTAACGGATGGATGTTTTCTTCAAGTCCATCAATAGCTCCATTTGACCATCCAGTTTATGATATTTGGCTTGTTAACTGTTATTAAATAATTTTTTCTTTATCTATCCATCCTACATTGAAGTCTGAATTAATAAATTTTTTATGATTTAACAGTTTTTTATGTAATGGAATAGTTGTTGTAATTCCTTCAATTACAAATTCATCTAAAGATCTATTCATTCTTTGAATAGCTTCTGATCTATTTCGGCCATGACAAATTAACTTACAAATCATACTGTCGTAATAAGGAGTTATTTTATAGCCTTGGTATATAGCTCCATCTACTCTTGTTCTAAAACCTGAAGGTTGATGACACATCCCGATAGTCCCCGGAGAAGGTTGGAAGTTTTTACTTGCATCTTCAGCGTTAATTCTACATTCAATTGCATGGCCTCTTGGATTAATGTCACTTTGTTCTAATGCTGTCTCACCTGAGAATGCAATCCAAATTTGTTCTTTGATAATATCAATTCCTGTAACCATCTCTGTTACTGGGTGTTCTACTTGAACCCTAGTATTCATCTCAAGAAAATAGAATTTACCACCTTCATATATAAATTCGACTGTCCCAGCACCCATATAACCAATTTTTTCAACCATATTTACTGTTTTTTCAAAAAGATCTTTTCTAACTTCATTATTTAAAACTGGACTAGGTGTCTCCTCAATTAGTTTTTGATGTCTCCTTTGGACTGAACAATCTCTTTCATGAAGATGCACAACTCGGTTCTTACCAGCTAAAATTTGTACTTCAATATGCCTAGGATTTTCAAAAAATTTTTCAATGTAAACTTCGTCATTTCCAAAATATTTTTGTGCCTCTGATTTAGCAGTAGAAAATAATGTTTCAAATTCCTCCTCTTTGTAAACGATTTTCATACCTTTTCCACCGCCTCCACCTGAAGCTTTAATTAAAACAGGAAAACCAATTTTTTTACAAAGTTCCTTAGCTTGAGCTATATTTTTAACACCACCCTCAGAACCCTCAATAACAGGTAATCCATTTTCTTTCGCAATTTTTTTTGCTTGAATTTTATCTCCCATCATCGCAATTAATTCAGAAGAAGCTCCAATAAATTTAATTTTATTTTCCTCTAATATTTTTGCAAAATTTGCATTCTCTGAGAGAAAACCATAACCAGGATGAACAGCTTCAGCATTAGTTAGCTCTATAGCAGACATCAATGCAGGTATATTTAGGTAACTGTTTTGTGGTTGGTGGGAGCCTATACAGACACTCTCATCAGCAAGTCTAACGTGCATACTGTCTCGATCAACATCAGAATGGACAGCAACAGTTGATATTCCCCATTCTTTACATGCTCTAATAATTCTAACTGCAATTTCCCCACGGTTAGCAATTAAAATTTTTTTAAACATTATTTATTCTAAAACGATAAGAGTTTGACCAAATTCAACTGGTTGGCCATCATCGATGCATATTTCTTTTACAACCCCGTCAGATGAGGAGGGCACATGATTCATTGTCTTCATTGCTTCAACAATCATTATTGTGTCACCTTTTTTAATTTTTTTACCTACTTCAATAAATTTTTTTGCACCTGGTTCAGGCGCATGGTAAGCAGTACCTATTATTGGAGATGTAACCTCAATACCATTTTTAATACTTTGATTATTTTCTGAAATAATTTTTTCAGTTGGGGAATTATAAGCAACCATTGAAGGCTGATTAATGTTAGATCCTGTATTTTTTGAGACTTTAATTTTAGTGTCTTTTTCAGTGATTTCTATTTCAGTTAGATTAAACTCTTCTAGATAATCGTTTAATTCTTTAATAATTTTTTTATCGATTTTCATTCTCTATTATCTTTTGTATAGAAATTATGGCTAAAATATAACCTTCAATACCTAAACCAAAAATACCACCAGTTGCTATATCACTTATTAAAGATTTGTGTCTAAACTCCTCTCTTTTATAAATATTAGATATATGCATTTCGATTATTGGTTTTTTGAACAGGCTAAGAGCATCTCTAATTGCTACTGATGTATGGGTAAACCCTGCTGCATTAATTATCATTCCTGTGTATTCTTTTCTAGCTTCTTGAATGATATTTACTATTTCACCTTCTAAATTTGATTGTGTAAAGTTTACCTCTAAACCAATTTCTTTTGATTTTTTTAAGCATTTTTCTTTTAATTGCTCAAATGTATCTGATCCATATTGTGATTGTTCTCTTTCACCTAATAGATTAAGATTTGGACCATTAATAATAATTATTTTATTAGTCATTTAGCACTTATATACGATGAAAAAAATAAAAATTAAAGTAAATGGTAAATTTAAAACAGTTTTGAATAACTCTAAATTGTCTGATCTTCTAAAAAATCTTAATATTCCAATAAAAAAAGTAGCAATTGAATTGAATCAAGAAATTATTGATAAAAAAAAATCTAACAATATAAAATTAAAAAAAAATGATAAAATTGAAATAGTTCATTTTATCGGAGGAGGATAGTTTGAAAAATGATAAATTAATAATTGCAAAAAAAAAATTTGATTCAAGGTTAATAGTTGGAACAGGGAAATACAAAAGCATGGCAGAATGTGCAAAGGCAATAAAATTTTCTGGTGCGGAAATTGTTACGGTTGCTGTAAGACGTGTGAATATTTTAAATAAAAATAAACCACTCCTAATGGACTTCATTGACCCAAAAAAAATTACGTATCTTCCAAACACAGCGGGCTGTTTCAACTCAAAAGATGCTTTAAGAACACTAAGATTAGCAAGAGAAATTGGAGGATGGAAGCTAGTCAAGCTTGAAGTTTTAGGGGATAAAACGAATTTATTTCCAGACATGATTGAAACCTTAAAAACAACAGAGTTCCTTGCTAAGGAAGGGTTTAGGGTTATGGTTTATTGTAATGATGATCCTTTAATGGCAAAACGTTTAGAGAATTCAGGAGCAGATGCAATTATGCCTTTGGCGGCACCGATTGGTTCTGGATTAGGAATATTAAATAAAATTAATATCCAAATTATTCGAAAACAAACTAAACTTCCCGTTATTATCGATGCAGGTTTAGGTCAAGCATCAGACGCAACGATTGCAATGGAGCTTGGTTGTGATGGTGTCTTAGTAAATACAGCAATAGCAAAAGCAAAAAAACCATTTGAAATGGCATTAGCTTTTAAAAATGCAGTTATAGCTGGAAGACAATCTTACTGCTCAGGTAGAATATCTAAAACATTAATGGGAAATCCTTCTTCTCCAACTGAAGGAATTATTTAGGTTTTTTATAAAATCTTTTTTTTTTATAAGTTTTTTTATAAGTTTTTTTTTCTTTATTTTTGATTATTTTATCTTCTTTATTTTGTAGTTCTAAATTTTTAAGTTTTTCATAATACTCAATCAATTCTATAGTTTTTTTAGACTTATTTTGAATATTTATTATATATTCAGGAATAATTAATGAATTATCACTGATTATATCTAGTTTCATTTTATTTTTTTTTTCAAAATAAGTTAAATCATTAACAAAGTTTTCTTTTAAAAAATCAGAAATTTTTTTACAAACTTTTAATTCTACAAATTTTGCCTTGTTTAAAACTGCTTTTAATTCAACAATTTTAAGGAGTTTCTGTGCAAACGACTCGTCGGTCAAAGTAACTTTCCATTTAATGGCACTTTCTCTTAATCTTTGCCTAGACATTTCTAAAAGACCAAAGTTACTTATTCTGCCTATCTGTATTCTTGCCCTATCTGACCTGCATTTTTCTTTTAGTTTTCTCTCAACCAATCGTCTGTTTCCATAACTTAACATGTCAATAAAATCTATTATAATTAAACCAGATAAATCTCTTATTTTAATTTGTCTTGCAATTTCCTCTGCTGCTTCGACGTTTGTATCTAACGCAGTGCTTTCAACATTTTTACCTTTTATGGAACTTCCTGAGTTTATATCTATGGATACCAATGCTTCAGTGGGGTTAATAACTAAATAACCTCCTGATTTAAGTTTTATTTCAGAGTCAAAGATTTGATTTAATTTTTGCTCAATATTTTCCTCAATGAACAAAGGTACTTTACCTCTATACTTTTTTACTTTTTTAACACTAGATGGCATCATTGTTTTCATAAAAGACTGTGCCTTTTTATAACCATCTGTACCCTCTACAAATATATTTTGGGTATTATCATCAAACATGTCTCTTAAAGTTCTTTTAATAATTTCACTTTCTTGATGGATAAGTGATGGAGCAATAGAATTAATTGCATTATCTTTGATTTGCCCCCAGGTTTTAACAAGAGTTGTTAAATCATTATTGATTTCATTTTTAGTTTTATTACTGCCTGCTGTTCTAACAATTAATCCCATTTCTTTTGGAATTTCGATTTCATTTAAAATTGTTCTTATTTTTTTTCTATCAGAAGGATTAAAAATTTTTCTCGAAATACCTCCACCTTTTGGTGTATTCGGCATTAAAACTATATATTTTCCAGCGATCGAAATGAAAGTACTAAGAGCAGCTCCTTTTTGGCCTCTTTCATCTTTAATAACTTGCACAAGTATAACCTGATTTGGTTTTATAACTTCCTGGATTTTATATCTTTTAAACCTAAACTTATTTTCTTTCTTTTTTCCTTTTTCCTCTTCAGTATTATTCTTTTCGTTTATAACTTCTTTATTTTCTGCATGATTTTCTATTTCTTTTTCAATAGGATCGTCTATCTCTAATTTTCCTTCAGCGATATTTTCTTCCTCTTTAGCCTCAACTTGTTTTGATAGTTCTTCTCTAGCTTTCTCTTCTTCCTCTTTAATTTTGTCTAAATCAGCCTTTGGTATTTGATAATAATCTGATTGAATGTCATTAAAAGACAGAAAGCCATGTCTATCTCTACCAAAGTCAACAAAAGCTGCCTGGAGAGATGGCTCAATTCTACTTACTTTACCTAAATAAATATTATTTTTTATAAGGTTAGTTTTTAAACCTTCGTATTCATAATCTTCAATATTTTCGTCGGATTTAAGAACAACTCTAGTTTCATTTGGATGCGAAGCATCGATATATAAATTTTTTTCCATAATATTGTAATTGTTGGTTTCATTAAATTTTCTATGTTAAAATAAATTTTGTTTAATTCTTGTGCCTTATCTTTAACAAATTCCAAGATATAATGGAATTAAAATGCATAAGTTTTTAAAGAAATTTCTTCTTATTTCTACATCTATAGTTCTTTTAACAAGTGTTTTGATAGTTGGTGTCTTGTGGACTTATTCAAATGACATTCCTGATTATAAATTTTTAAAAAACTACAAACCATCTGTTTCAAGCAAGGTTTACTCAGGTGAAGGAGAGCTTGTTGCAGACTTTTCTCAAGAAAAAAGAGTATTTGTGCCTTACAGTTCAATCCCTAAAAATGTTATAAATGCATTTTTATCTGCAGAAGATAAAAATTTTTTTTCACATCCGGGTGTAGACGCTAAAGGAGTATTGAGAGCAGTAGTTAATAATATATCTAACATTATTTCCTCTAAGCGATTAGAGGGTGCCTCAACAATAACACAACAAGTTGCAAAAAATTTTTTGCTAACAAATGAAGTGAGTATTAATAGAAAAATTAAAGAAGCAATTTTAGCCTTTAGGATCGAAAGAGCACTTTCTAAAGAACGAATTTTGGAATTATATTTAAATCAAATATATTTAGGAAGTGGAGCTTACGGAATAGCAGCTGCAAGCTTGGAATATTTTGATAAATCAATTAGAGACATAAACTATTCAGAAGCTGCATTATTAGCAGCATTACCTAAGGCTCCAAGTAGGTATAATCCAAATAATGATATCGAAGTTGCAAAATTTAGAAGAAATCTAGTTTTAAAAAATTTATTAGATAATAATTATATAACCTCTGAGTGGTATGAGAAATTAAAAACTAAAGAAATTGTATTAAGTAAAAATAAGAAAATTTTTCTAGAAGATGCTCAATATTTTATTGAGGATGTAAGAAAAAATGTAATAGAAAACTTTAGCTATGATAAAGTATACAAACAAGGGCTCAATATAAATACACCTATCAATTTAGAATTTCAAAAAATTGCTACAAACTCCTTGAGAGATGGATTAATTTCATATGATCAAAGAAAAGGTTGGAGAGGACCGTTAACTAGTAAGATTTATAATAGTAATTGGAATAAAGATTTAAAAAAGTTTAATTTAGAAATGTCAATTGGTTGGTCATTAGCAATAGTAAAAAAAATAAACAAATTCTCAGCAGAAATTGAGACAGAAGATAAAATTCAAGGTGTTATTAAATACAAAGATATTTCTTGGACCAAAAAAGAATTTAAAAACTTATTGCAACCAGGTGACATTATATACGTGAAAAAAATAAGTGATAAACAATTTAGTTTACAACAATTACCCAAAATTAACGGAGGAATTATCGTTATGGATCCTTTTACTGGAAGGATTTTGGCACTTAGTGGTGGATTTAGTTTTAAAAAAAGTGAATTTAATAGAGCAACTCAAGCGAATAGACAGCCAGGTTCTGCTTTTAAGCCATTTGTTTATGCATTGGCATTAGAAAATAATTATACTCCAACATCGTTAGTATTAGATGCACCTTTGGTTTTAGATCAAGGTGACGATCTAAAGATGTGGAAACCTGAAAATTATGGAAAAAAATTTTATGGTCCATCTACACTTCGAACTGGACTGGAAAAATCTAGAAATTTAATGACTGTACGAATTGCTCAGGATCTTGGTGTTGAAAAAATTGTAAATATTTCAAAAGATCTCAAAATTTATGATAATCCAGAGGAATTATTGTCTATATCACTAGGTTCTGCTGAGACTACCCTTATAAATTTAACGTCAGCTTATTCAGCTTTTGTAAATGGTGGAAAACTAATTGAGCCAATACTAATTGATAGAATTCAAGATAGTGAAGGTAATACTATATACAATAATAACTTGAGACAGTGTATAGATTGTGATCAAATTTCCTACTTGAGTAACGATTATCCAAAAATACAAAATAACTATAAGCAAGTTTTTTCGCCTGAAACTGCATATCAAATGATCTCAATTCTTGAAGGTGTAGTACAGAGAGGTACAGGAAAAAAACTAAGAGACTTGAACTTAAATATTGCTGGCAAAACTGGAACAACAAACAAAAACACAGATACCTGGTTTATTGGCTTTACCTCAAACTTATTAGTGGGTGTTTATGTTGGTTCAGATAGCCCTTCACCTCTTGGAAAATATGAAACTGGCTCAAAAACTGCACTACCAATTTTTAAGGATTTTATTCAGCAAGCTGTGAAAAAATCAGATGCAAGACCCTTTAAGGCAGCCAAAGATACAATCATGATGGTAGTAGATCCTAAAACAGGCCAAAAAGCTAAATTTTCCACAAAAAATACAATAATAGAGGTCTTTAAAAAAGAAAATGTAGTAAATGGAAAAGTTCTTTACTCAAATACAGATAGATTAGAAAGCAATAATATACTAAAGTTTTACTAATGAATGATAATTTTCAAAATTATAAAGAAGAAATAGATAAAATAAATCAAAGAATTAAGGAGTATCTTTGAAAATAATAATATTTATTCAAAACTTCAGTCTCTAAATATAAAAATGCTAGAAGCCAATTTCTGGCAAGATAAAAGTAATTCTCAAAAAGTAGTCAAAGAAAAGAAATTTTTTGAGGATTTAATAAATTCTCTAAATTCATCTGTTGAAAAATTAAATGATTTTGAAGATTTAAATGAATTAGCTTTGGAGGAAAATAATTTGGTTGTCCAAGGTGAAATTATACAGAATATTAAACAACTAAGATTGGAAATAAAAAAAAGTGAAATCAAATGTTTTTTATCAAACGAAGCAGATTCATTAGATTGCTATATTGAGATTCATGCAGGTGCTGGAGGTACTGAGAGTCAAGATTGGGCTGATATGTTAAGACGAATGTATTTAAAATGGTCTGATAAAAAGAATTTTAAATCTAACTTAATAAGTGAACATAAAGGAGATGAGGCTGGAATTAAGTCAGCAACAATAAAGATAGAAGGGGATTACGTTTTTGGTTGGCTTAAAAAAGAATCTGGTATTCATCGTTTGGTTAGAATATCTCCATTCGACTCAGGTGCGAGAAGACATACTAGTTTTGCAAGTATTTGGATATATCCAGTTGTTGACGAAAATATTAATATAGAAATTTCTGAAAAAGATTTAAGAATAGACACTTATCGATCTAGTGGAGCAGGTGGCCAACATGTTAATACTACTGATAGTGCAGTAAGAATTACTCATTTACCTTCCAAAATTGTTGTACAGTGTCAAAATGAGAGGTCTCAACATAAAAATAAAGAGACATGTATGAATATGTTAAAAGCCAGATTGTACGATCATGAAATCAAGAAAAGAGAGGAACAAAATCAAAATAAAGAAAATTCAAAATCTGAAATTGGTTGGGGCCACCAAATAAGATCCTATGTGCTACAACCTTACAGGTTAGTTAAAGATAATCGAACAAATTTTGAAAGTACTAGTCCAGATAAAATTTTAGATGGTGATCTGGATGAATTTTTAGAACAATCACTCTATAAAATTAAATGAGAAAATTTTTATTAAAGTTTTTTATAGCAATCACAATTTTAATTTTTTTAACAATAATTTATTTAAGTACTATTGGAGTTGAAACAGAAAGTTTTAATGAACAGGTAAAAAATAAAGTTAACGAGAGTAATAAAAATTTACAAATAAATCTAAAAAAAATAAAAATTAAATTAGATCCACTTAGACTAAAATTTAATGCCAAAACTATTGGTGCTACTGTTTATTATTATAATAAACCACTTGAATTAGAATATATAGGAACAGAGGTATCTCTTGTGTCAATAATTAAAACTAAATTTGTTTCATCAAATCTTGAAATAATATCAAAATCAATGCCACTAGGTGATTTAATTAAATTTGCTAGGACAGCTTACAAAGGTCCAGAATTATTTATTTTAGAAAAAATTTTAAAAAAAGGTCACATAATATTTGATTTAAAAATTAATTATGACGAAAACGGAAAAATTAAAGATGACTTTGAAATAAATGGAATAATAAAAAACGGAAAAATTCAATTATTAAATAATTATATTTACGAAAAAATTAATTTTACATTTAATTTAAAGAAACAAGAATCTAAATTCCAAGAAATAAAATTTTCGACAAACAAAATAGATTTTTTTTCCGAGAAGGTAAAAGTTAAGCAAAAAGAGGATATTTTTTATATAGATGGAATTGTTAAAAATAAAAATGCTGCTTTAACGAAGAATTTTTTAAAAATAGTAAACTTAAATTTCAAAAATATTAATTTTGATAACACGACTTTCAGTTCAACTAATAGTTTTAGTTTTGAAGTTAACAAAAGTTTTAAATTAAAAAATATGTTTCTTAAGTCCAATATTGATTTAGATCAGTTTAAATTTAATAGAGAAAGTTATATCTCAGACTTTTTCTCAAAAATAAATGAGGAAATTGTTTTGAAAAAACATAAGTTAAAATTAGAGTATAGTAAAAATTTATTATCAATTATTGGTGAAGGAGAAATAAAATTAGAAGAAAATTTTAATAAAATTGACTATATTTTCAAAAATAATAATCAAGGTTTTAATATTCAATCGAATTTAACTTTAGATACTATTAGTTTAAGAAAACAACATTTTATTGATGCTTTTTTCCCATCTGCTAATGAGAATATTAATCTAAAAAACCAAAAATTAAATATTAAATATAATAATAAAAAATTGACTTTAGCAGGCGAGGGTAAGATAAAAGTTGATGATGAATTTGAGAGTATAAAATATTTAATATCAACAAAAAATAAAAAAATTAATTTTGATTTAGATTTAAATTTAAACAAAACAGATTTTGAAGTAAATTTTTTTAATTATAAAAAAAACAACAAAATAGACACTCAATTAAAAATTGATGGTTATTATGAGCAAGATAAAAATCTTTCTTTAAATAATCTAACTATTTTAGAAGACAAAAATAAAATTGCACTAAGTAACCTTATCTTAAATAAGAATAATTTAATTATTAATTTTGATTATATTGAGTTTGATTATTTAGACACTGAGAAGAAGTTAAACAAATATTCTATAAAAAGAATAAAAAAAAACGATTATGACATAATTGGCTTTAGTCTAAATGCAAATACCTTAATTGCAAATCTTTTAAAAAGTAATGATAAAAAAAGAAATAATATTTTTCAAAATAATATTATTTTAAATATAAATTTAGATAAAGTTTCTTTAGATGAAATTAATTATATTTCAGATTTAAAAGGAAAAGTATTTTTTATAGATAATAATGTGGTAGATGCTAATTTATCTGCATTTTTTGATGATAAAAAAAATATATCATTTTCAATAAATAGCGATGAGGAAAATAATAAAGTAACTACACTATACTCCTCAAAAGCGAAACCGTTAGTTGATCGATATAAATTTATTAAAGGATTTGATGATGGATATCTAGATTTTTATTCATCTAAAAAAGGTAATATTTCTAAATCTAAACTTAATATTTATGATTTTAAACTTAAAGAATTACCAATTTTAACAAAAATCCTTACCCTTGCTTCCCTACAAGGTATTGCAGATATTTTATCTGGAGAGGGAATTAGATTTGACGAATTTGAAATGAATTTTAAAAATCAGGGAGATGTAATGACAATTGAAGAGATTTATGCAATTGGTCCTGCAATTTCAGTATTAATTAGTGGATATGTCGAGGATGATAAACTAATTAGCCTAAGAGGGACACTAGTGCCAGCAACCACTATTAATAAAACAATAAGCACAATACCAGTTCTTGGGAAAATTTTAGTTGGGAACAAAACAGGAGATGGAGTTTTTGGAGTAAGTTTTAAAATTAAAGGGCCACCTAAAAAACTAGAAACTAGTGTAAATCCAATTAAGACATTGGCCCCAAGATTCATAACTCGAACTTTAGAAAAAATTAAAAAAAATTAATTTAGCTCAACTTTAATATGTCTTTTTTTTCCTATAGATAACTTGAGGTAATTTTCTTTAAAAAGATTGCGATCAATAATAAATTTTTCGTTTGATATTATATTATCATTAATTTTTATTGCATTTCCTTTTATAAGTCTTCTTATCTCACTTTTAGAATTTTCTAATTTAGATAGTAAAATAAAATCTAATAAGTTAATTTTTTTATTAATATTTTCTAATGAAATATTTACGGAAGGTAAATTTGAACCAAGTAAATTCCCTGAAAATGCCTCTTTTGCAGCCTGTTCTGAGTTTTTCGCTGCCTTTTCGCCATGAAGCAAAGATGTAGTTTTATTTGCAAGCAATATTTTTAATTCATTTATATTTTTTTTTTTTAATTTTTCTATCTCGCTAATTTCAAGATCAGTAAACATTTTTATAAATTTAATCACATCCCTGTCATCAATATTTCTCCAAAATTGCCAGTAATCATAAGCTGATAAAAATTTTTCATCTAACCAGACTGCACCATTTTCTGTTTTACCCATTTTTGAACCTGTCGCTAAAGTAATTAGTGGAGTAGTCAAACCAAAAGTTTGATTATTAGAGTATCTTTTAATAAGCTCAACGCCATTCACAATATTACCCCACTGATCAGAACCACCAATTTGTAAAACACAATTTTCTTTTTTATTTAATTCTAAAAAATCATATGCTTGCAAAATCATATAATTAAATTCCATATAACTTAAAGATTGCTCTCTATCTAATCTTAATTTGACACTATCAAAAGTTAACATCCTATTAATAGTAAAGTGCTTTCCAATGTCTCTTAGGAAAGATATGTAATTCAAATTTTTTAACCAAGTAAAATTATTTACAAATATTGGTTTTATAGTTGGGTCATCATTGTCTAAAAATTTTTTAAGAATATTTTTAATATTTTGAATATTTTTTTCAATTTCTTCTTCACTTAAAATTTTTCTAGTTTTATCTTTTCCTGAAGGGTCACCAATTCTAGTAGTCCCACCACCAAGTAAAACTATAGGACGATGTCCATTTTTTTGAAGTAATCTTAAACACATTATTTGCAGCAAGCTGCCAACATGTAAACTCTCTGCGGTGCAATCAAAACCAATATAAGCTTTTATTTTTTCTTTATTTAGTAGATTTGATAATTCATCCTCACTAGTACATTGGTAGAAATATCCACGATCTTTAAATTCTTTTAAAAATTTATTCATAAGTCTATAGTTACAATATACAAATTTTTAATAAAAAGAATATCAATGAAACAAAAGTTATATACATCTATGGGATTAATGAGTGGAACTTCAATGGATGGAGTAGATATATCAATAATACAATCTGATGGGCAATATCAATTTTACAACATTTTAGACGAGTATTTTGATTATGATGTCAAACTACAGACTGAGTTAATTAGATTAAGAAATTTAGTTTTAGATAAGAATGATTTATCTAAATATTCTAAAGAATTGGGAAATCTAGAGAGAAAAATCACAGTTTTTCATGCAGAAAAAATAAAGCAAATATTATTAAAATATAAGCATAAAATTGATCTAATTGGTTTTCATGGCCAAACAATATTTCACGAGCCTCAAATAAAAATTACAAAACAACTTGGAGATGGAAAGCTCTTATCTCAATTATTAAAAATAAAGGTAGTGTATGACTTTAGACAAAAAGATATTGAAAATGACGGACAAGGAGCCCCTTTGACGCCAATATTTCACTATCTGATATCCACTATTGTGAATGAAAAATTCAAAACAGGATTTCCGATAGGATTTATAAACATTGGAGGAATAACAAACCTTACTAAGATTATAAGTATTTCAAGTAATTTTGAAAATAATATTACTGCTTATGATATTGGACCTGGAAATTGTTTGATAGATGATTGGGTTAGAAAAAATTCTCATAAAAAATTTGATGAAAACGGGAGTATATCAAAAGCAGGAAAAATTAATCAATTAATTACTAATCAAATCACTGAAAATTTTAACATAGATACATACACAAAATCTTTAGATATTAAAGATTTTGATAATTCATTTGCCAGAGGTCTCACATTTGAAAATGGTTGCTCAACAATAACTAACTTTACAGGCTATCTAATAGCTAAAGGAATAGAAAATATAGGCACTGATAGTAAAATTAAATACTTAATTTCAGGGGGTGGAAGAAAAAATATTGCTTTAATAGATTGTATTAAAGAAAATCTTAACAATAAAAACAATTTTGTTTTAGATAGTATAGATAACTATGGTTTCAATGGTGACTACATAGAATCGCAAGCATTTGGATATTTAGCTATTAGATCATTTTTAAATTTACCAATATCATTTCCAAATACTACAGGATGCACAAATCCAACTGTTGGTGGCAAACTTGTAAAAAATTATTAATATAGAGCTGTTTCTTTTTTGATATATTTATCAAGAACTTTAACTAATACACTATCTGTTTTAGAAAAAAAATGATTGGCATCAGCTATAGTATTAAATTCGACTTTAATTCCTTTTTGTGCACTAAGTCTTTTGTCTAATTCTGAAATATATTCCACTGGAACTAATTCATCTTTTTTTCCATAAACTACCATACCAGATGTAGGACATGGAGATAAAAAAGAAAAATCATAAACATTTGGTTGAGGTGAAATAGCTATAAATCTATTTATTTCGGGTCTTCTCATTAATAACTGCATAGCTATCAATGATCCAAAAGAAAAACCAGACACCCAACATTGTGAATTATCAAAATTTTCTCTTTCTAACCAATCTAAAGCTGCAGCAGCATCTGCTAGTTCTCCTTGACCATTATCAAATTCTCCATCACTTTTTCCAACTCCTCTAAAGTTTACTCTACAAACTGAGAAATCATTTTCCATAAATGTATGAAATGTATCTACTACAACTTTGTTATTCATGGTTCCTCCATACTGTGGATGAGGTTGTAATACTAATGCTACAGGGGAAGTATTTTTTTTACTTTTAAAATATTTAGCTTCAAGCCGTCCAGCAGGACCAGGAATGAATATTTCTAAAATTTTATTATCCATAATCGCAATTGATTATTATTCTCAAAAAAAAACTACGTTTATCATAACTGAGCGACAAAATGTTAGTTTTTTTTTTAAGTCTAAACTTGACCATTTTAGTCAGGTATGTATAAAAAGCTCACAATTTAAAGGGTAATATGAAATTAACATCAAAAGGTAGATATGCCGTTATGGCATTAGTTGATCTTGCAAGATTCGATACTATTAATCCAGTATCTTTGAGGGATATTTCATTAAGACAAGGAATTTCCTTAGATTATTTGGAACAAATTTTTTCAAAACTAAAAAAAAATCAAATTGTGAAAAGTACTAGAGGAACCCAAGGTGGATATTTTTTATCAAAAAAACCTAACGAAATAAAACTTACTAATATTTTAAATGCAGTGGATGAAAAAGTTAAAACTGTTCAGTGTAAAAAAGAGTCAAAAAAAGGCTGCAATGGTAAAGCAACTAAATGTGTAACACACGATCTTTGGGATGAATTAGAAACTCATATTAATACTTTTTTCGAAAAGAAAAGTTTACAGGATTTGTTAAAAAATAATTCAGAACGGGTTAATTAAGATGGAAAATCGACAAAAGGAAATTGATAAATTAAAAGATTATAAGTACGGCTTCTCAACCGATATAGAAAATACAAGAGCACCCAAGGGTTTAAACGAGGATGTAATTAAATTTATTTCTAATATTAAAAAAGAACCTCAATGGATGCTTGATTTTAGATTAAAAGCTTTTGAAAGATTTAAACAATTAAAAGAACCAGATTGGCAAAAACCAAAATATCCAAAGATAGATTATCAAGATTTATATTATTATTCTGCACCTAAAAGCATGGATGATAAACCGAAAAGTTTGGATGAATTAGACCCTAAGCTTTTAGAAACATATAAAAAACTAGGAATACCACTTCAAGAACAAGCAAGATTAAATGGTATTGCTGTAGATGCAGTTTTTGACTCAGTTTCTGTTGCAACAACTTTTAGAGAAGAGTTAATTAAACAAGGTATTATTTTTTGTCCAATTTCAGAGGCTATACAAAAACATCCAGACTTAGTTAAAAAATATTTAGGATCTGTAATTCCTTTAACTGATCATTTTTTTGCAACTTTAAATTCAGCAGTTTTTACTGATGGTTCATTTGTATACATTCCAGAGGGAGTTCGGTGTCCAATGGAACTTTCTACATATTTTAGAATAAACGCGTCTAATACAGGTCAGTTTGAGAGAACTTTAATTATTGCTGACAAAGGAAGCTATGTTAGTTACTTAGAAGGTTGTACAGCTCCGATGAGAGATGAAAATCAATTGCATGCTGCTAATGTTGAATTAGTTGCTCTTGATGATGCTGAAATAAAATATTCAACAGTTCAAAATTGGTATCCAGGAGATAAAGATGGAAAAGGCGGTATATATAATTTTGTAACCAAAAGAGGTTTATGTAAAGGAAAGAACTCTAAAATATCTTGGACACAAGTTGAAACTGGATCTGCAATCACTTGGAAATATCCTAGTTGTATTTTAAAAGGCGATAATTCTGTTGGGGAATTTTATTCAATTGCCATTACAAATAATCACCAAAAAGCTGATACAGGCACTAAAATGATCCATCTAGGGAAAAATACAAAAAGTAAAATTATATCAAAGGGAATTAGTGCCGGCTTTTCAGATATGACTTATAGAGGATTGGTTGATATTTCCTCGAAGGCATCAAATTCAAATAATTATACTCAGTGCGATTCTTTATTGATGGGGAATAAATGTGGTGCTCACACAGTTCCTTACATTAAAAATAAGAATTCAGAGTCAAATATAGCTCATGAAGCGACCACTTCTAAAATAAGTGAGGAACAATTACATTACTGTCAACAAAGAGGATTAAGTGCGGAGGAGGCAGTTAGTTTAATTGTAAATGGATTTTGTAAAGAAGTGTTGCAGCAATTACCAATGGAATTTGCTGTCGAAGCACAAAAGTTAGTAGGGATAAGTTTAGAGGGAAGCGTAGGCTAATGTTAAAAATAAATAAATTAAATGCTAAAATAGATAATAAGGAAATTTTAAAAGAATTTTCACTTTATGTTAATCCTGGTGAAGTACATGCAATCATGGGTCCAAACGGATCAGGTAAAAGTACTTTATCTAATATTTTATCAGGAAAGAAAGGATATGAGGTTTCTGGTGAAGTTCTTTTCGAGGAAAAAGATTTATTTGAACTTGAAACAGAGGAAAGAGCTCATAAAGGTATTTTTTTAGCTTTTCAATATCCATTGGAGATTCCTGGAGTAAACACAAATATATTTTTAAAAACCTCACTAAACGCAGTTAGAAAAGCGAGAGGTGAAAAAGAGCTTGATGCCATAGAATTCCTTAAATTAGTTAGAGAAAAATCTAAAGAACTTAAATTCGATGAGGAAAAGTTGAATAGACAATTAAATGTTGGTTTTTCTGGAGGAGAAAAAAAGAAAAATGAAATTCTACAAATGTCAATGTTATCCCCAAAACTCTCAATTCTTGATGAAACAGACTCAGGGCTAGACATAGATGCTTTAAGAATTGTGGCAGATGGAGTTAATACTTTAAGAAACGAAAAAAACTCATTTTTAATAATTACACATTATCAAAGGTTGCTTGATTATATTAAGCCTGACTTTGTGCATGTTTTAATGAATGGAAAAATTGTTAAATCTGGTGGTCCAGACCTAGCTTTAGAATTAGAAAAAAAAGGATATGAAAATTTTAATTAGATGAAAGAACAACTACAAAAAGATTTTGACAATACTATTAAAAATTTAAATTTATCTCAAAAAGATATTGAAATAAAAAAATTTTCTTTAGATAATTTTTTAAATAAAGGTTTTCCCAATAGAAAAGAAGAAGATTGGAAATTCTCAGATCTTAACCAGATAATTAAAAAAAATATTGGGGAATTAAGTTTTTATAATGATTATACATCTACCAATAAAGTTGATACCTCTGTATTTGTAGATGGATTAGAACATAATAAAATAGTATTTATAAACGGCAGAATCGAAAAAATTGATTTTCATTATGAAAAAAAAGAACAAATAGAAATAATTGATCAGTCTGAAACTATTAATAAATTTGATAACAATAATTCTTTATCTGATTTAAATAATGCACTTACCAATAAATCCTTTAAAATAGTTATTAAAAAGGGCTATCAGCTATTAAAGCCGCTTATTATTTACCATACAACTAACTCTAAAATTTGGTCCAAAAACATTAATTTAAGATTAGATTTTGAGCTGCTAGAAGACAGTTGCTTAAGATTGATTGACTTATTTAATGATACATCAGAAAAAAATTTTTTAAATATTTTTTATAACTTTAATTTAAAAGAAAATGCAATTCTTAAAAATTATAAAATAGATAAAATAGAAAATAAAAACATTAAATATTCTTTTAACAATATTGAACAAAATAAAAATACTATTTCAGAGACATTTATTTTATCATCAGGATCAAATTTTTTTAAAAGTGAAATTAATTGTAATTTAAAAGGTGAACATTCATCAGCTTTCGTTAATGGAATATTTTCTATAGATAATAATAAACATCACGAGATAAGAACAATTATAAATCATTTAACAGAGAATACAAAAAGCTTTCAATTAATCAAAAGTGTTCTAGAAAATAATTCTAAAGCAGTATATCAGGGAAAAATATTTGTAAACTCTGATGCCCAAAAAACAGATGGATACCAGCTTAGTAAAGCAATATTACTAAATAAAGACTCAGAATTTAATGCTAAGCCTGAATTAGAAATTTATGCAGATGATGTAAAATGTTCACATGGTTCAGCCTCAGGAAGTCTTAATGAAGACTCTATATTTTATTTAATGTCTAGAGGGTTGAATTACAATCAAGCAAGAGAACTTTTAATTAATGGTTTTTTACTTGATGTAGTAGAAAAAATTACAGACTCAGAAATTAGAAACCTAATTAAAAATATGATTGGAATAAAAGAATGAAAATAGAAAATATAAAAAAAGAATTTCCTATATTTGATGAAAAAATTCAAAATAATGATCTAGTTTATCTTGATAGTGCAAACTCTTCACAAAAACCTAAAGTTGTTGCAGATAGAATTAATGAATTTTATACCAAACAGTTTTCAAATGTTGGAAGAAGTGTTCACTATCTTGCAGTTGCAGCTACAAATTTGTATGAAAATACAAGATCTTCTGTTCAAAAATATATTAACGCTAAAGATAAAAATGAAATAGTTTTTACAAAAGGTGCAACCGAAGCATTAAATTTGGTTGCAAATATCTTGGGACAAAATTATTTAAAGGAAGGTGATGAAATTTTAATCACCGAACTTGAACATCATTCAAATTATGTTCCATGGCATTTTTTAAGAAAATCAAAAAATATTAAAATCAATTTTGCAGAAATGAATGAAGATGGTGAAGTTACTTTAGAGGAAATTGAAAAAAAAATAACACCTAAAACTAAGGTGGTAGCAATTACACATTTGTCAAATGTTACAGGTGCGATACTACCTGTTAAAGAAATAACCGATCTAGCACATTCAAAAGGTATACTTGTTGTGATTGATGGTTGTCAGGGCGCGCCACATCTTAAACTAGATATGCAATATCTCGATTGTGATTTTTATGCAATATCATGTCACAAAATGTACGGACCAACAGGGCTTGGTGTTTTATATGGTAAAAAAAAATGGCTAGAGGAATTACCCCCTTATCAAGGTGGTGGAGGAATGATTAAAGAAGTTAAAAAAGATAGTATTTCTTATGGTGAATTACCAAATAAATATGAAGCAGGAACAATGGCGACCGCTCAAGTCATTGCCTTTGATGAATCAATTAAGTTTATGGAAAGCATTGGTATTGAAAATATTATGCGACACGAAGCTGATTTAGTTGAATACGGGCAAGAGTTATTACAAAAAAATAATTCTGTTAAATTGATTGGTAGCCCTAAAAATAAAGGTGGAGTTTTATCGTTCACTTTAGAAGGAATTCATCCACATGATATTGCAACTATACTTGACGAAGATGGAATAGCAATAAGAGCAGGACATCATTGTTGTCAAATTTTACATGATAAACTAAATATACCTGCGAGTGCAAGAGCCTCTGTTGGTATTTATAATACCAAAGATGATCTAGATAAATT
Source organism: uncultured Pelagibacteraceae bacterium (assembly GCA_902617825.1). Lineage (GTDB taxonomy): Bacteria > Pseudomonadota > Alphaproteobacteria > Pelagibacterales > Pelagibacteraceae > Pelagibacter. The sequence goes on from CACMYE010000003.1 coordinate 36,697, forward strand.
AAATGACTCAATTAATAACTGCAAAAAAATATTTAACTTAAAATGAATTTAAAAGAATTATATCAAGAAATTATTTTAGAGCATGGTAAAAATCCAAGGAATCTTGGTAAGACAGATGACTTTAATAAAGATGCAAAAGGTAACAATCCTTTATGTGGAGATAATGTTCATGTTTATTTAAAATTAAATGGTCAAAAAATAGTAGAAGATATTTCATTTGAAGGAAGTGGTTGTGCTATCTCAATGGCTTCAGCTTCTATTATGACAGATTTAATTAAAGGTAAAAATGAAAACGAAGCTAAAGAAATTGTCGAAGATTTTTTAGGAATGATTAAAGAAAATCCAGAATTAAAATCAGAATATTTACAAGATGATGAAAAAACTAAATTAATGTGTTTGTCAGGTGTTAAACAATATCCAATGAGAGTGAAGTGTGCTACACTTTCATGGCATACATTGGTTTCAGCACTTGAGAATAAAAAAGAAGAAGTAAAAACAGAGAATTAATTATGTCTAAGATAGAATTAATCATAGAGGAAATAAGAAAAATTTATGATCCTGAGCTACCTGTTAATATTTATGAATTAGGTTTAATTTATGATATAAAAGTTGAAAATGATAAATCTGCCAAAATTAAAATGACTTTGACAACACCAAATTGCCCTGTAGCAGAAAGTTTACCTAAAGAGGTTAAAGAAGGGGCAATGCAAGTAGAGGGGATTGAAGAGGTTGATTTAGAATTAGTATGGGATCCACCATGGACCAAAGACATGATGTCAGAGGCAGCAAAATTGGAATTGAATTTGTAATGTCTCAAATAATTAAATTAAGTGATAACGCTGCATCTAGAATTAAAGAGATAATGGCTAATGCAGAAAAAGATTCTCTTGGAGTAAGAATATCAGTTAAATCTGGTGGTTGTGCAGGGATGTCTTATGTTATGGAATATACAAAAGAAGTTAATCCAAATGATGAAATAATTGAAGAAAAGGGTGTAAAGGTATTCGTAGACTCTGCTGCTATTATGTATCTTTTAGGAACTGAAATGGATTATAAGAAAGAGGAGTTATCCTCAACTTTTGTTTTTAATAATCCTAATGAAACAGAGCGTTGTGGCTGCGGTGAGTCATTTAAAATATAATAGGTCAACTATCCCATTTTGAGCATATCAGATTTGCATTATTTGCATATCTAAGTTAAAACTCAGTTATGAATACATTTGAGTTTAAAAATCTTGTTAAAAGCTTAAAAAATTCTTTAAAAGAGAAATCATTTTTTAAAGATCTTAGAAAAGAAGTGGATACTGGTGCTAATGGCACGCAGAATTACGTTCTAAAAAAAGGTATGAACAAGAATAGTATAGCTACAACAAAACAGTAATTAAATCTGCTAGCAGCTATAGTACATCTCAAACTCTACAGGATGAGGTGCATGTTCAAATTTGTGTATTTCCTCAAACTTTAACGCAATATAAGCATCAATTTGATCATCGGTAAATACACCACCTTGTGTTAAAAATTCTCTGTCTTTATCTAAATTTTCCATTGCTTCTCTTAATGAGCCACAAACTGTAGGGATAGATTTTACCTCCTCTGGTGGTAACTCGTACAAATCTTTATCAAAAGATTCACCTGGATGAATTTTATTTTTAATACCATCAATTCCGGCCATAAGCATTGCTGCAAATGTTAAATATGGATTACCAGAAGCATCTGGGAAACGAATTTCACATCTTGCACCTTTTTTACTTAAAGTAATTGGTATACGACAAGAAGCTGATCTATTTCTTGCAGAATAAGCAAGAAGGACTGGTGCCTCAAATCCTGGAATTAATCTTTTATAACTGTTCGTAGTTGCATTAGCAAAAGCATTGATTGCTTTTGCATGTTTTAAGATACCACCAATATAGTGCAGTGCAGTTTCTGATAATCCAGCGTAACCATCACCAGAAAATACAGGCGTATCACCTTTCCATATTGATTGGTGTGTATGCATTCCAGAGCCGTTATCTCCAGCAACAGGCTTTGGCATAAAAGTAGCTGTTTTACCAAATGAGTGTGTAACCATTTGTACTACATATTTATATAATTGAACATTATCAGCTTGGTCTACTAAAGTTCCAAAATACATTCCAAGTTCATGTTGGCTAGGTGCCACTTCATGGTGATGCTTTTCAACTTTAATACCCACTTCTTTTAAATTTTTAAGATATTCACCCCTCATGTCCTGCTCACTATCTACAGGTGGCACAGGAAAGTAACCTCCTTTGATACCTGGTCTATGACCCATGTTTCCATTTTCATATTCTTTACCTGAATTATAAGGGCCTTCCTTACTATCAATTACAAAGCCACAATCATTCATATCATTTTTAATTTTAACATCATCAAAAACAAAAAATTCGGGTTCTGGTCCAAAAAAAGCTTTATCTCCAATCCCAGACTCTTTCAAATAAGCCTCAGCTTTTTTTGCTACACCACGTGGATCTCTTTCATAAGGAGTTTTTTTAACAGCATCTAAAATATCACAAAATATCACAACAGTATTGTGCGATGTAAAAGGATCCATAAACATTCTTGATGTATCCGGTTTTAAAATCATGTCAGACTCGTTGATTGCTTTCCAACCAGCTATAGATGATCCATCAAAAAAAACACCTTCATTTAACATACCTTCATCCACAACTGTTACATCCATAGTTAAATGTTGAAGCTTTCCTCGAGGATCTGTGAATCTTAAATCTACAAATTCTGCCTCTTTTTCCTTGATAAATTTTAATACATTTGCTGCACTCATTATGTCTCCTGTGTAAATTTTAGAGCATTAACTACCAAATAAACCACTCTAAATATTGCTTATTTAATAAATAACACTTATGCAATTTTCACATAAGTAGTGTATTTAATCAATATTATTAATCATTAATTTATATAAGTGAACTCCATATTAAATAAAGAACCAGTTAAAAGAGCAGAAAAAATTCTTAAAGAATTTGACCAAAATTTAAAAGTTATAATTTTAGAGGATACAGCAAGAACAGCAAATGATGCGGCTACAGCTTTAGGTTGCAATGTGGGAGCAATTGTTAAAAGCTTGCTTTTCAAAACTGGCAAAACATTTTGTCTTTGTTTGGTATCTGGAGATAAAAGATGTTCTCTAAATAAATTAAAAAAAAAATTGAGTGAAAAAGACGTATCAATGGCAAAACCAGAAGAGGTCAAACTTATCACTGGTTATACAATTGGTGGAGTGTCTCCCATCGGTCATTTAGTTAAAATTAAAATGTTTATAGATGAAAACTTAGGAAGATTTTCCAAAGTTTTTGCTGCTGCAGGCCATCCTAATGCAGTTTTTGGAATTAGCTATGTGGAATTAAAAAGATTAACTGATGCAGAAATAGATGATCTAACTGAATGAGACAACCAAAAATAATTGATTATGCTTTATTAACCATATTATCTTTAATATGGGCATCCGCATTTTTTAATATAAAAATAGCAACTTATTCATTTGGACCAGTTACAATCGCTTTCCTACGAGTATTTTTTGGAGCAATTCCAGTTCTACTTCTTTGCTACTATAAAAAAATAAAAATTGAGGCTTTTTCTAAAGATTGGCATTGGTTTGCTATGATTGGTTTTATAAATTTGGTTGCACCATTCTTTCTAATTGCATATGGAGTAAAATCTGTTCAAAGTAATCTTGCTGCAATCTTAATGTCAACAACACCACTGAGTTCTACTATACTAGGTCATTTTTATACAAAAAATGAAAAATTTAATTTAGTTAAAACGTTTGGAATTTTAATAGGTTTTTCTGGAATAATTTTTTTATTTTCAGATAATCTTTTAATTGATCAAAATAATTTTACTTCAGCTTTGTTAATTTTGTTGGGTTCAACATGTTATGTTATAGGCGGTATATTAACTTTAAAAATTAGTAAGAAAAAAAATGAAAATGTAACAGGTTCGATATTAATCTGGGCAACAATTATTTTAATACCATTTGTATCATTTATTGAACAACCATGGCAGGTAGTGCCAAGAACAGACTCATTAATATCTGTAATTTATCTAGGTATTGTTCCAACAGGAATTGCATGGCTATTAAGGTTTAAAATATTAAAGGATAATGGTTTAATCTTTCAATCCCAGGTGTCTTATTTAATACCAATTTTTGGAACAATTCTGGGGTACATATTTTTAAAAGAGTTAATAACAATTAAAGTCTTAATTTCTCTGACTGCAGTTTGTATAGGAATTTTCTTTGTGCGAAGAGCTGATAGAAAAAATTTATCGTAGTTTAGCAATTTCTTTAATATCCTCTGGTGTTGTTTCGCAACATCCACCAAGTATTGTTGCCCCTTGTTCAACAAGTTTTTTTGAAAAATTATAAAATTTTTTAGCCGAATTATCGTCTCTTTTCCCAAGAGTAACGTTTGGATTAGTCCCTATTTCATCAGGTTTAGCTGTATTAAAAGTTTGAACCGGAGTTGGTTCTTCAACTTTCCAAAGGTTGGCTTTAAACCCAAATGGAATATCTAATTTTTTAATTTCATAAGTACATCCCTCAGCTATTTTAGGGGAAACGCATGCAGTAATTATTCCTAGCCAATTATTACTTCTGTATTTATTAAAGACTTCAGTGATAGTTTCATTTGAGGGTAGTAAGTTATTTTTTTTAACATGAACACCTAAGAGAACAGGTTTATTTAATTTGACCGCAACATTTGATGCTATGTCTATTTCTCTTCCACTTGAAATAACATCTAAATACAAAAAATCTACATAAGGAGCAATAACTTCAGCTTGTTCATAAAAAGCTTTTTCTAATTCTTTGCTATCTCTTTGATCTTCTACATAAGTGTCATTTTGACAAGGTAAGCTTCCTGCAATTAAAACATTTTTTCTGGATTTTTCTTTTGCTTTAATAGACAAAAGACAAGCCTGTTCATTAATATATACAAAATCTTTATCAACTTTGTTTTGTATTAATCTTATCTTTCTTGCCGAAAATGTATTGGTAAGTATCACTTCTGACCCAGCATTTATAAATGATAAGTGTACATCAACGACTAGATCATGAAAATTTTTGTGTAGATTAGCACTAGCAGACCACAGTGTCCCTCTCGAAATTAATCCTTTAGCAAGTAGTTGTTGACCCATACCACCGTCTAAAATTCTTATTTTTTTAAAAAAATTTTTATCCACTTAGTAATCTTAAAACTTGATTAGCTCAAATTTTTTTGATTTCAAAGATTTATTTGCTGTCTCAGCCAATATCACTGACATTCTTCCATCTTCAAAATCTGCCCTTGGTTTAATGTTTTTTTTACAAAATCTTGCTAAGTCACTTAATTGGTTTTTAAACGCCTCTGAATATCTTTCAATAAAAAAATTTTTAAAAGGTCGTTTACTGTCTGTTGAATTTTTAAAATAGGATGTTGTTTCTAAATCTCTTTGATTTTCAGAAATTACCATCCCTTTATTACCAAATAACTCAACTCTTTGATCATAACCAAAACTACAATGTCTTGAGTTAGTTATCACACACTGTATACCTTTCCTAGTTTTCATTACCACTGTAGCTAATTCTAAATCATTTACTTTTTTAAATTTTTTATCTTTAAAGTATTCACCTGTTGCAAATAAATGCTTAAATTCATCTGAACCTACATAGTATCTTGCTAAATCAAAGTCGTGGATCATCATATCTTTAAAAATACCTCCAGAATTTTTCAAGTAATCAGTTGTAGGAGGTGTAGGGTCCCGACTTGTAATTATTATTTTTTCTAATTTTCCAATTTTTCCATTAACAAGATTTTTTTTCAAAGAATTGTGTCCTGCATCATATCTTCTATTAAAACCTATTTGAATCTTTGGATTAAACTTAGAAAGTTTTTTTTTATATTCATCAATTTTTTTTAAACTTAAGTCTAATGGCTTTTCACAGAATACAACTTTTTTATTTCTAACTGCTTTATCAATATAATTTAAATGTGTCTTAGTGCTTGTGGCTATAAAAATACATTTAATGCTCTTATCATTGAATGCAATTTTTGGATTGTTAATAGGAATTGACTTATATTTTTTTCCTAATTTTTTATTTAAATTTTTATCAATATCAAAAGTATATTTTAAATTGAATTCTGGATGATTAGTTAAATTTAAGGCATGCATTTGGCCTATTCTTCCAAGACCAAGTAGTGCAATATTTATTTGATTTTGACCCATCTTTTACTTTTTGATGAAACTTTACAAGCATTTATAAACTTTGCTGTTTCTAATCCCTCATCTTCATTTGGATAAAAATATCTTCTTTTTGATTTATTTATTAAGGACTCAGCAAATTCTCTATAGATATTTGCAAATGCATCTAAATATCCTTCTGGGTGTCCGAATTTTATTCTAGAGAATTTTTTTGAAAGCTCAGCATTATGAAAACCTCTTTCAAGGTATCTTACTGCACCCTTGTCTGGATTTAATTTTAGATAATTTGGGTCATTTTGAACCCACTCTATGCTTCCTTTAGATCCAAATACTCTTATTCTAAGACCATAAACTCCACCTTTAGCCATTACGCTTGTCCAAAACATACCTTTTGCACCGTTTGTAAAATTAATCATTACTTGTGCGTTATCATCCATTTTTATTTTTTTTGAAATTTGTTTAATGTCAGCAAAAATTTTTTCTCCCTTTAGTCCTGAAATATATGTAGCTAAATGGTAAGCATGAGTTCCAATTTCATTAAGAACAGCAGATGCACCAACTATTTTATTATCTATTTTCCATTTTAGTTTTTTTTTGGCATTTCTTACATTAATTTTTGTTCCACCAGACCAATCCTGGATATATTCAACATTCACATATTCAATTTTTCCAATTTTACCTTTTTCTATTAAAACTTTAGCTTCTCTAACCATTGGGTAAGCTGAGTAGTTATGAGTTAGAGCATATTTAATTTTTTTATTTGATTTTATTTTTTTATAAAGTTTTTTGGCTTGGTCTAGATTACCTGCAAATGGTTTATCTGAAATAATATTGATATTTTTTTCAATAAATTTTTCAACGATAATTTGATGACTTGATGGAGGTGTCATTATTGAGACCACTTGAATACCATCATTTCTTTTTGACTCCTTCAAAGCCATCTCTTTAAAGTTTGAGTAGCATCTATCTTTAGAGATACCCAAAGTTTTCCCAAAGCTAATTGATAATTTTGAATTTCTTGAGAATACACCAGCTACTATTTCGTATCTGTCATCAAATCTTGCAGAAATTCGATGGACATGACCAATCCAAGATTTTGGACCTCCACCAACAATACCTAAAGATAATTTATTTGTATTCATTAGATTAAGATTTTATATATCATAACAAATATAAGTATTATGTCAGTAAAATTAGGAATAGCACCAATAGCATGGAGTAATGATGACATGCCCGAACTTGGTGGTGACACACCTTTGGAACAGTGTTTATCAGAAGCAAGTGAAGCAGGTTTCACAGGAATAGAATCTGGAGGGAAATTTCCAAAAAAATCAGAGGAACTTATTCCTTTGTTAAAAAAATATAACTTAAAGTTATGTTCAGGCTGGTACAGTGCAAATTTGAGAAAAAATTCTGTAAAGGATGAAATCATATTAATTCAAGAGCAACTAAAACTTTTTCAAGATTGTAAAGCACCATGTATTGTATTTGCTGAAGTATCAGACTCTATTGCTGGCGACCCTAATAGACCCTTATCCAGTAGACCACAAATGAAAAAAGATGAATGGAATGAATATTGTAAAAAAATTTCTGAGATTGGAAAATATTTAGAAGACCAAGATATGCCTTTAGCTTACCATCATCACATGGGCACAGTGATCGAAACAGAAGACGACACAAAAAGACTGTTAGATAACACAAGTGACCAAGTCAAATTAATACTAGACACTGGTCACATGTTGTTTGCCAAAGGTAATTCTGTAAAAATAGCAGAAAACTATAAAGATAGAATTATTCATATTCACTGTAAGGATATGAGAGAAGATATTTTAAATAAATCCCTTGAAAAAGATTGGAGCTTTAAAAAAGCATTTTTAGAGGGAGCTTTTACTGTACCAGGAGACGGATGCATTGATTATAAACCTTTATTGAAATATTTAAAAAATATTGATTACAAAGGCTGGTTAGTTGTAGAAGCAGAACAAGATCCAGCTAAAGCAAATCCTTTAGAATATGCAAAAAAAGGTTTCAAATATTTATCTGAGGTATGTGCAGATATTGATCTAAAAATATCTTTATAGCTTTACTTTTTTTGAATTCGCTAAACTACCATCAAAAAAATCAAATATATTTTGAATAGTTTCTTTGCCCATTCTTGTCATACATTCTTCCGTGAAAGCTGCAGAATGTGGACTTAAAAAAACTTTCTTATTCTTTAAAATAGGATTGTTTTCAGTAGGAGGTTCAGTTTCAAATACATCCAAACCTGCACCAAAGATTAAATTTTCGTTTAAAGCTTTATCTAAATCAACTTCGTTTACAATACCTCCTCTGGCGGCATTGATTATAATGCAATTTTTTTTCATAGATTTAAGTAAATCATAATTAATTATATTTTTTGTTTTATCATTCAAGGGTATGTGAAGTGACATTGCATCCATATCTTGTGAGGTTTCGCTTAAATTATCCACTTTTGTACCACCACGTTTTTCTATAAATTCTTTAGAAACAAAAGGATCAAAAACAAAAACGTTCATTTCAAAACCGATACACCTTTTAATTAAGGCTTGTCCTATTCTACCAAATCCTGCAATTAAAATATTTTTATCCCAAAGCTCTACAGTTTTAGGTAATTTATTTCTTTCATTAAATTTTCCACTTTTTACAGTGTCATCATACAAATTGCCTCTTTTAGAAATATTCAAAATCATGAACATTACATGTTCAGCAACAGCTACAGCATTTGCAGTTGCTGTAATTGCCAAAGTAACATTTTTTTTTTTTGAAGCTTCTAAGTCAATATTGTCATACCCAACTCCGTGTCTTGAAATTATTTTAAGATTGTCACCAGCTTCAATCACTTCTCTACTTAGATTAGCAGTTCTAATTGAAACACCATCACAACCCTTAATTTTACTTTTAAGAAAGTTTATGTCAGTATTTTCAACAATTTCATATTCATATTCTGAGTTGTTTTGTAATAACTTTATACCTTCTTGATGTATTGGCTGAATGATAAGAATTTTTTTCATACGGTTTTATAGATTTTAAAATTCAAATTTATCAGTAAGTACTTGACTCTTCTTTTTTTAAAGAACCTTTCATTTTATCGACTATCGCTTTTGCGCCTGAACTCATAGCTCTTTGATCAGCACCTATAGTTACAAAATTAAAACCTTTATCAATCATTTTAAGGGCATACTCTGGGCTACCATTATGAATACCAGAAAAAATTTTATTTTTTTTTGCATGATCAAGTATTCTCAAAATTTCCGAATAAGCCTTAGAGTTTTCTGGCCGATCAAATCCTGGAGCCTCACCAATTGCTAAACTTAAATCAGCAGGACCAATATAAATTCCATCTAATCCTGGGGTAGACATAATTTCATCTAATTTTTTTAACGACTCTTTAGTTTCAATCATTGCAATTTTTAATATTTCATGATTAGCATGATCTGCATAATCTCCACCGCCATAAATTAGGCCTCTAATAGGACCAAAACTTCTGTATCCATGAGGAGGGTACATACAAGCTTGAACAAATTTTTCAGCTTCTTCTCTGTTGCTTACCATTGGACAAATTATGCCATAACAACCAGCGTCTAAAATTTTCATTATTTGACCGGGTTCGTTCCAGTTTACTCTCGCCATAGGCGTAACATCTGTAGCAGATAAAGTTTGAAGCATTGGCAGCGCATTTGAATAATCAACTAGCCCATGCTGCATATCTATAGTGAGAGAGTCCCATCCCTGATGTGCCATAACTTCTGCAGAGACTGTACTTGGAATTTGAAGCCATCCATTGACCACAGATTTACCTTCAGTCATCATTTGTTTAATTTTATTTTTTCTCATTCTAGACCTTTAGGGCCATATGAGTGTATTTTACATTCAAATAATCTTTAATAGCCATTGATCCACCCTCACGTCCATAACCGGTCTGTTTAATTCCACCAAATGGTGCTTCAGCAATCGCTACTGCGCCTGTATTTACGGCAACACACCCTGTCTCTAAAAGTTCAGATCCTCTGTTAGCTTTATCCATTGAGTTAGTATAAAGATAACTACAAAGGCCTAAATCGTTATCATTAGCTCTTTCAATAACTTCATCAAAAGTTTTAAATGCCAACATAGGAACCAAAGGGCCAAATGGTTCTTCTTTCATAATAGTGAAATTATCTTCTACTTTGTCAAATACCGTTGGCTCATAATAAAAACCTTTGTTAAAATCTGAAGGTCTTTTTCCTCCCATTAAAATTTCTGCTCCCTCTTTTTTTGTTGTATCAACTAATTTTTCAATTTCCTCTAATCTTTTAGCAGTAGTCAATGGACCCAGGTTTACTCCTTCATCCATTCCGTTACCAATTTTTAATTTTTTTGCTCTATTTATAAATGCGCTGATAAATTCATCCTTAACATTTTCTTGAATATAAAATCTATTAGGAGAAATACAAACTTGTCCATTATTTCTAAATTTAGCTGCTATAGCAATATCAGCTACATTATCAATATTTACGTCATCACAAACTATAAAAGGAGAATGACCACTAAGTTCCATTGTAACCCTTTGTACTTTGTCTGCAGCTTTTTTTAATATTAATTTTCCTACTCTTGTAGAACCTGTAATTGAAACTTTTTTTACAATATCAGATTCCAATAATTCATTTGAAATTTCTTCTGGATCACCAGATAAAAGATTTACAACACCATCTGGAACTCCAGCTTGTTTGCAAATATCAACTAATTCCATCACAGCACCAGGTGTGATTACATCAGGTTTACAAATAACAGAGCAACCCGCAGCTAATGCAGTTGAAATTTTTCTAGATGCTAAAACAATAGGAAAATTCCAAGGTATCAATGCAGCTACTACTCCTACTGGTTGATAATAAACATGAACTCTAGTTTCAGGAAATCTACTTTGAACAGTTTGTCCATAAATTCTTTTTGTTTCCTCTGCATTCCACTCAAAAATATCGGCTGCTCCTCCAACCTCACCAACACCCTCACTCAAAGGTTTTCCAACTTCGAGTGTTAACCATTTTGCTAGAACATTTTTTTTCTCTCGCATTAAATCTGCAATTTTTCTAAGAACGTATGATCTCTGCCATGGAGTTGTATTGCTCCAAACTTTTAGTCCTTTTTCAGCTGACTTAAGTGCTTTTTGAACATCAACTGAAGATGCTTTTGATGCACCACCAATTATCTCTTCTGTTGCAGGATTAATGACATCGTATGTTTCTTTTTTCTCTGACTGTTGCCACTTTCCATCGATGAATTGTCCAAACTTATTATACATAGTTTTTTTGGTTTACTTAGTTAGGTTTTTTAATTTATAAATATATTCAAATATAAACACCATACGAAAAAAAAAATAAACAAATTTTATGAGAAAAATGACCCTTACCTGTGCTCATGCAATAGTAAAATATTTAATTGCGCAGAAAATATTAATTGATGGTAAAAAGGAGCCATTATTTCCAGGAGTATTTGGGATATTTGGACATGGTAATGTTGCATGTTTAGGACAAGCTTTAGAAGAAAATCAAAAAGATTTACCAACATACAGAGGACATCACGAACAAAATATGGCATTAACAGGTATAGGATATGCTAGGGGAAAAAGAAGACAACAAATTTTTATAGCAACTTCGTCCGTTGGGCCCGGTGCAACTAATATGGTTACAGCTGCTGCTGTTGCAATGAGCAATAGATTACCAATTTTATTTTTACCTGGCGATACTTATGCGAACAGAATGCCAGATCCAGTTTTACAACAAGTAGAACATTTTAATAATCCTGGAATTACCGCAAACGATGCATTTAAACCAGTGACAAGATATTTTGACAGAATAACAAGACCAGAGCAAATTATTCAATCTTTTCCAAATGCAGTTCAAATAATGTTAGATCCAGCTGATTGTGGTCCAGCTTGTATATCTTTGTCTCAAGATATTCAAGGACAGACATATGACTATCCTGAGGAGTTTTTTATAGAGAAAATTCACTCAATAAGAAGACCAAGACCAGATGATTTTCAAATAAAAGAAGCTGCTGAAAAAATCAAAAAATCAAAAAAGCCAATTTTAATTTCTGGTGGAGGAGTTTTTTATTCTAATGCAATGGAGGAATTAAGCAACTTTGCAATTAAACACAATATACCTGTTACACAAACTGTAATGGGATATTCAACAATGAAAAGAGTCCATTCTCATTATGCAGGACAAATAGGAGGTCTAGGTGGAAAAAATACTAATGATCTGGCTAAAGAAACTGATCTTGCAATTGCAGTTGGAACAAAGCTTGCTGACTTTACTACAGGATCATGGGCTAATTTTGAAAATGAAAACTTTAAACTTCTATCAATTAATGTTTCAAGATTTGATGCAAACAAACATTTAGCGCAAGCAGTGGTAGGGGATGCAAAAGTTTCATTAATTGAACTTTCTAAAGAATTAGGAGATTGGAAAGTCGGTGATGAATGGAATCAAAAATCTCAAAGAGAATTAAAAATTTGGAATGATCACATAGATAAAGAGAGCGCTCCAACAAATCAAGAAACACCCAGTTATATTCAAGTAATTGGAGCTATTTATAGAAATTCAGATCCAACTGATATAGCGGTAACTGCTGCTGGAGGTCTTGTTGGTGAAGTTGTTCAGGTTTGGCGTCCAAAAGAATTAAATACACATGAAAGTGAATGGGGTTTTAGCTGTATGAGTTATGAGATTTCAGGTGCGTTAGGTATAAAAATGGCTAACCCAGACAAAGAAGTGATTTCGTTTGTAGGTGATGGATCTTATTTACTGAACAATACAGATATTTATTCATCAGTGATTACAAAAAATAAACTAATTATAATCGTTTGTGATAATGGAGGTTTTGCAGTTATCAATAGACTACAACTTTTTAAAGGAGGAAAAGAGTTTAATAATTTATTGAAAAGTTCTAAAACCCCCGGATTAGTTGATGTTGATTTTGCAAAGCATGCTGAAAGTATGGGGGCTAAATCAGAACATGTTACGTCAATTTCAGATCTTGAAGAGGCTTTTAAAAGAGCAAAGAAGTCAGATATTACTTACGTTATTTCTATAAAAACTCATGCATATAAATGGGTTGAAGGTTCAGCTTTTTGGGATAGTCCAACTTTAGAGATCCCATCAACAAAAGAAAATAGAGAGGCTTTAAAGCTTCATAAAGACGGTAAGTCCAAACAAAGACAAGGTATATAGTTTTAATGAACAAGGTATTTAAGGTAGGGTTGATTGGGTGCGGACATATTGCAGAGACCTATTTTAGAGGACACCAATATTTTAATAATTTTAAAATTATTGCCTGTGCAGATATTAATCAACCAGCTGCAGATAGGTGTGCAAAATTATATAATATTAAATCTAAAACAGTCAACGAACTTCTTAAAGATAAAGAGATAGATGCAATTCTTAATTTAACAATTCCTCAATCTCATTATTCAGTTTCTAAAAAAGTTTTAAATGCTGGTAAACATGTTTATTCTGAAAAGCCTTTAGCAACTTATTTTGAAAAAGGTAAAGAGTTGGTTGCTTTAGCAAAAAAAAAGAAACTTTATATCGGTAACGCACCAGATACTTTTTTAGGTGGTGGTATTCAAAAAGCAAGAGAGTTAATCGACTCTGAATTAATTGGAGATATAAAACTTGGTAATGCAATTTTTGCTTTTCCAGGAGTTGAATCCTTTCATCCAAAACCAGAGTCTTGGTACAGAAAAGAAGGTGGACCAGTAATTGATATGGGACCTTATTTTTTTACAACACTTGTTAATTTGCTTGGACCAGCAAAACAAGTACAGGGAAGGACACTAACAGCTTTTAAAAAAAGGATTTATGGAACTGGACTAAAAAAAAATAAATTTTTTAAAGTAGAAACACCTACAACTTATCTAGCAACTATTCAGTTTCACTCGGGAGCAATTATTCAGGTTACATTATCATTTGATGTTGTTAATCATCAAAGAAATCACATGGAGCTTTATGGAACTAAGGGTTCAATTATAGTGCCTGACCCCAATATGTTTGGTGGGTCCGTTTATATATCAGTTACTGAAGGAGGCAGGTGGGGAGAGCATAAAACTGACAAAATGCATTTAGGAAAAATAAATATTACAGCATCTAGCAGCAGATCAAATGAGACTGCTACCAATGCTAATTATAGAAGTGTTGGTTTATCTGAAATGCTTTATTCAATTCAACAAAAAAAGAAGCACAGATGCTCGGGTGAATTATCACTTCATGTTCTTGATATGATTCAGTCAACTATGAGAGCTTCCATTACTGGTGTGCCTCAAAAAATCTTAACAAAATGTGAAAAACCAAAAAAATTTACAGAGGAAGAAGTGAAGCGTTTACTTATTTAAATGAAAAAACATATCACTATTCTGGATCCTTTTCCTAGAAAACTAAAGTTAATTTTTTCAAAAAACAAATTCAAAAAATTAAAATCAAGCTACAAACTTATTTATGCTCCAAAAAAAGACAAAAAAATTTTTTATAACAAAAATATTCACAAAGCTACATTTATTATAGGACAACCTGATTTACCCCAAGCACTACTAATTAAAGCAAAAAAGTTGAAGGCAGTCATTAATGTTGAAAGTAATTTTATGAATAATATGGATTACCAATATTGTTTTAGAAAAGGTATTCATGTAATTGCGACTTCACCAGTTTTTTCAAAACCAGTAGCAGAAATAGCACTGGGGATGACTCTATCTTTACTGAGAAACATTCACAATGCTCATTCAGATTTTGTCAAAGGGAGAGAAAAATATGGATTGGAAAGCAATTTCAAAGCATCTTTGCTGTCAGGAAAAAAAATAGGTTTATTAGGTTTTGGAGATCTTGCTAAATCTCTATATCCATTATTATTACCATTCACAAAGGATATTAGTGTTTATGATCCTTGGATTCCAAAAATTAATATTCAAAAGTTAGGTTTTAAAAGCATTAGTTTAAATAAAATGTTTGAAAGTTGTCAGGTTATTTATGTATTGGCTACTGTCACCACCGAAAACAAACACTTTATTGATAAAAAATTGTTAAATAAGATGAAACCAGATTCATGCTTTATTTTAATGAGTAGAGCAGCAATTGTAAATTTTGAGGATTTGATAAAACAAGTAAAAAAAAGAAATATACTTGTTGCAACTGATGTTTTTCCAGAAGAACCAGTTTCAAAGAATAGTCCGTTAAGAAAAGTTAAGAATATATTGTTTTCTGCTCACAGAGCAGGAGCATTAAAGTCAGCTTTTTTTGATATGGGTGATATTGTTTTAAAAGATATGAGTTTAATGAGAAAAAATTTAAAACCAAAATTTTGTAAAATAGCAAATAAGAAAACTGTGAATCTTTTAGCATCAAAACCTGTTGCAATTAATTGATTTTTTTATAATTTTGTAATTTATGTCAACTTTGAATAATCCACTATTAGAAGCAAAGGGAATTACAAAATATTTTGGAACAATTACTGCATTAGAAAATGTTGACTTAAAAGTTCATGCAGGAGAATGTTTAGGAGTTGTTGGTGACAATGGAGCAGGAAAATCAACTCTAATGAAAGTTTTATCAGGGTTATACAAACCTAGTTCAGGTTCATTATATTTTCAGGGTAAAGAGGAGATTTTAGAAAGTCCAAAAGACTCACAAAACCTAGGACTAGAAATGGTTTATCAAGACCTAGCTCTAGCTGGAAACTTACCTATTGGAGAAAACATTTTTTTAGGAAGAGAGCCAACCAAAAATGTTGGTTTTTTGAAATTTTTAGATTTTAAAAAAATAAAAGAATTAACCAATGCTCATTTAGGAAAACTTAAGATAAATGTTAAGAGTGCAGATCAAAAAGTTGAGGAACTTTCTGGAGGTCAAAGACAAGCTGTTGCAATTGCTAGATCAACGGCATTTAACGCAAAAGTTGTTATTATGGATGAACCTACAGCAGCCCTTGCAATTAAAGAAGTTGGAAAAGTATTAGATCTTATTAATAGTTTAAAAAAAACTGGTGTTGGCGTGATAGTTATAAGTCACAGAATGGATGATATTTTTTCAGTTTGTGATCGAGTAATGGCTCTATTTCAAGGTACAAATTTTGCAGAGTCTCAACTTTCAAATACTTCAAGGGATGAAGTAATTGGATGGATTATGGGTAAAAAATAAATGGAAGAAAAAAATAATAAAAAAGACAGTCTATATTTAAAGCTAATGCCTTACATTGAAAAGTACGGCATCCTTTTGTTACTTGTACTTATGATATTGGTAATGCACATTTTGCAGCCAGATGTATTCTTGTCATGGAGAAATGTAACAAACGTTTTCAAGCAAATATCTTGGCAGTCAATGTTAGCGTTAGGTGTCTTCATGGTCATAGTAACCGCTGGAATAGATCTTTCTGTTGGCTCAATAATGATGTTGTCACTTATGGTTTTAGCAATAGTAGCTAAAGCAGGAGCACCTTGGTTTATAGTTGTCATTACTCCATTGATAGCAGGATTTTTATGCGGTTTGTTTAACGGAGCAGGAATTACTTTATTAAGAATGCCACATCCATTTATAATGACACTTGGAACATTGTACATATTTAGAGGAACAGGAAATTTGATATCTGGCGGAACTCCAATCAGTGGTTTTACAGACGAAGTTAGATATCTTGGACATGGTAGGATTGATTTAACATGGCTTGGATTAGAAAAATCACAGTATCTGCCTGTTAGTTTAGTTTTAATAGCAGTTGTATATATTATTTTTTGGTTTTTCCTTAATCATAGTAGAACAGGAAAGTGGATTTATGCAATAGGTGGAAATCCTAGTGCCGCAAGAGCATCAGGTATAAATGTAAATAAAATTTTAATTATAGTATATTCTCTTTGTGGTTTTTTATCTGGCATTGGTGCATTAATTTTAGCAGGACGAACTGACTCTGGTTATCCAAATGCAGGTTTACAATCTGAATTAGATGCTATTGCAGCATGTATTATCGGAGGAGCAAGTTTTTTTGGTGGAAGAGGAACCGTATTAGGAGTTTTTGCTGGTGTTATGATTATGGGTATTCTGAGAAATGGACTTAATTTAATGGATGTTAGCTCATTTTGGCAGCAGGTTTTAATAGGCTCAATTATTGTAATAGCTGTATATATAGACGTACTTAGAAGAGACCTAGGCACTAGAAAATAGTAAAATTAGTATTACACGTAAAAGTTGTTCTGACTTTATAAACAGTTGAATTTTTTTAAAAATTTTTATTTAATTTAGATTATTCAAATAACAATAGGGGAATAAATAAATGAAAAACTTAACAAAAAAAATTGTTGTTTTTTTTACAGCAATATTTTTATCAATTAGTTTAGGTTCAGTTTCTTTTGCTGATGGACATGGTAAAAAAATCTTGTTTAGCATTAAAGGTCCTGGATCAGGAAATCCTTTCTGGGCATCTGTAACTAAAGGTGCAGAGGAAGAAGCTAAAAAATTAGGTGTTAAATTAATTTTAATTGCACCACCTCAAGAAGGTGATGTTCAAGCACAAATTAATCAAGTTGAAGACCAACTTGCAAAAGGTGTTGATGCTTTAGCACTAGCACCAGGAGACCCAAATGCTTTTGCACCAATTGTTGATGATGCTATTAAAAGTGGAGTTCCTGTTGTATTTGTAGACACCAAAGGAATAAACGAGGGTGTAACATTTATTGGGACTAACAATATGAATGGTGCTGAGTTAGCTGCAAAATTTATTTGTGATAAAACTCCAAAAGGTTCTGACGTTGCAATTTTGACTGGTATAGAGTCTCAGTCTACTGCGTTACTTAGAAGAGATGGTGCAATTAAAGGATTTAAAAATTGTGGTTTAAACATTGTAGCAACACAAACTGCAGAGTGGGATACAGCAAAAGGTAGATCTGTAACAGAGTCTATAATTTTGAAAAATCCTAAAATCAAAGCAATATTTGCTTCTAATGACAACATGGGATTAGGTGCTATGCAAGCTCTTAAAGATGCAGATATGAATGATGTAGTAGTTGTCGGGTTTGATGCTACTCCAGATGCGGCTACAAGTATCCTTAAAGGAGAAATGACTGCAACAATTGCTCAGTTCTCTTATAACATGGGTGCTTATGGTGTTAAATACGCACTTGAGTTAGCTAATGGTGGAAGTATTGATCCAAATATTGATACTGGTACTCAATTAGTAACTAAAGAAAACGCTAACGATTTTAAATAATCTTTAGAATAAATTTAAAATTAAAGGGTGGAATTTTATTCCACCCTTTTTTTTTATGTAATATAGTATTTTTATGTTAATTAATATTGATCCAATCTTAAGTCCTGAATTACTATTTCATTTAAGATCTATGGGGCATGGTGAAAAATTAATTTTAGCAGATGCAAATTTTCCAGCAAATACATCAAATGACAAAGTAATAAGATTAGACGGTGTTGGTATAAAAGAAGCTAGCTCAGCAATTCTGTCAGTTTTTCCTCTTGATAGTTTTGTTGTTTCACAAGGTGGATTTCCAGCTTTAAGAATGGAAGTAGATGATAAACCAGATGAATTAACAGAAACGCACAAAGAATTCTTTGAAGTAGTTAAAAAAGTTTCAGGTAAAAATTGGAATGTTGGTTCTATTTCTAGACAAGATTTTTATAAAGAAGCCAAAAAAGCTTACTGTATAGTTACAACTACTGACGCAAGACCTTTTGGATGTTTTATATTAACTAAAGGTGTAATTTTACCAGACGGTAAGGTTTGGTCGTAAAAAATTAAATAATGCAGTCTATATGTATATTTGGAGTTTTTGTAGCAGACCTTTGTTTTTATTCAGAAAAGATACCAATTAAAGGAGAGACAGTTCTTGGAAGAGATTATTTAATTGGCCCAGGTGGCAAAGGCTCTAATCAAGCAATTGCTGCAGCAAGACTTGACGGAAAAGTAAATTTTATAACTAAAATGGGTGAAGATAGCCACGCAGATTTAGCATTTAAAATATATAAAGATGCAGGTGTAAATACTAACGCCATAACAAAAGATAAAAATTTATCTACTGGTGTTGCTGGTATAATGATTGATAATGATGGTAACAATGCAATCAATATTGTTCCAGGTGCAGCTGCTCAGTTAAACAATAAAGATATTGATAAGAATCTAGAGATATTGAAAAATTCTAAAATTTTTCTTACTCAAATGGAAACTCCAGAGGAAGTTACAATTTACTCTTTAAAAAAAGCTAAGGAAAATGATTGCTTAACTATATTAAATCCTGCGCCAGCAAGAAAAATTAATGAAGAAAATTTTGCCCTAATTGATTTTTTTACACCAAATGAAACTGAAGCTGAATTTTATTTAGACAATAAAATCACCACAGAGGAAGATATTAAGATTGCAGGAAAAGAATTTTTAAAAAAAGGGGTAAAAAATATTATTATTACTTTGGGTGAAAGAGGTGTCTATTTTGCTAATGAAAACGAGGAGTATTTTGTTGAGGCATTAAAATTAAAAGATCAGGTTGTTGATACTACAGGTGCTGGTGATGCATTTAATGGAGCTTTTACAGTAGGCTTAGCAAATGATTTAAAATTTAAAGATGCGTTAATTTTTGCAAATAAAGTTGCAGGTATATCAACAACTAAAGTAGGCGCAGCAAGTTCAATGCCATCACTTAAAGAAGTAAATAGCTATTAATTATTCTAAAATCTTAAAATCAGACTTAAATTTATCAGTTATTGTTAGACCCAATCCTGGTTTATCATCATCAAGATCTATAAAACCATCTTTTGGCTCAGGATCACCTTCAAAAATATAATAAAAAAGTTCGTTCCCAATCTCAACGTCATGGACAGGAAAAAATTCTGATATTGGACAATTAAAATTTGACATTGTTAAGTGGTAGTTATGCATTTGTCCCGCATGAGGAATAACTGGAACTTGATGAGCTTCTGCAATAGCATTAATTTTCTGAGCAGCAGTGAAACCTCCAACTCTATTGTTATCATATTGAATATAACTCACAGCTTTAAGGTCAAGTAACTGCTTAAATCCAAATATATTAAACTCGTGTTCACCTCCTGAAATTGGTATCATGTTCATTTTATTTAATTCTTCATAACCATGTATATCATCTGCAATCACTGGCTCTTCAAGCCATCTTGGATTAAATTTCATTAATTTCGGTATCATTCTTTTCGCATAATCTAAGTTCCAACCCATATAGCATTCCATCATCAGATCTGTATCTTCACCAATTACTTCTCTAACAGCTTCAGCGAGTTCAATATTTTTTTTCATTCCATCAGGACCATCTTTAGGACCCCAACCAAATCTCATTTTAAACATTTTAAAACCCTGCTTTACATAACTCTCTGCCTCTTTTTGGAGAGCTTTTATTGGTTGGCTATAAAGCTTTGAAGCATAAACAGGAATTTTTTCTTTTGTCCTACCTCCAAGGAGTTTGAATATGGGTTTGTTTGTAATTTTTCCCATTATATCCCAGATTGCGATATCAATTGCTGAAATAGCCACCATACCTATTCCTCTTCTACCCCAAGCATGAGTTCTTCTATACATTTTTTCCCAAATATAGGCATAGTCAAAAGGATCTTCACCAACTACCAGTGGTTTTAAATAAGTATCAATTATTCTTTTAGCAATTTGTGGAGCTAATGCTGCATTACCAATTCCAAATATACCATCATCAGTTTCAATTTCACAAATTAACCATTCATGAAATCTAAACGAACCCATAGCATCAGATTTTTCAAATAAAAGATCCGAAGCATTAGTACAAAAATTATTTTGAGGGGGAACAGTCTTTCCATTCCATTGATAAACTTTTGTTCTAATTTCTTTTATCTTTGTCATTATCTATTTTTATTCTCAGCCATTGTTAATGCAATTTTAAAAGAATTCAAAGTAGGATCTAAATTTGCTTGATTTTTACCAGCAATATCAAAAGCTGTTCCATGTGCGGGAGTAGTTATAGGAATAGGCAATCCTCCCTGGACAGTAACTCCTCTATCAAAACCGAATGCTTTTAAACCTGATTGCAATGCGTCATGGTACATGCCAACTATACAATCATGATTTTTATTCTTGTATGCGGTTATAAAAGACGTATCACAAGGCAATGGTCCATCAGCATTAATACCCATTTTTTTAGCTTCCTCTATAGCAGGTATAATTTCCTCTATTTCTTCAGTTCCAAACTCAGCATGGGGATTAAGAGCTTGAACTGCAACTCTAGGGATCTTTATTCCATTGAGTTTCATTGCTTCATTAATAAGCTTAATAGGTTCTAAAATTTTTTCCTTCTTTATATGATTTGGAACTTCTTTAATGGGGATATGTGATGTTACTCTTGCTGTCCAGAAATTATCTATAACATTAAATTCACAAAAGAAATTTTTAACATTTAGTTTTTCTGCCATCAGATGTAATTCATCTGAGTATTTATTTCCACCAAGTTTTAAACTTGTTTTATTATATGGGCCAAAATTAATTGCATGTATTTTATTTTCTTTTGCTAAATCTAGAGCAAGGTTTAAAGCTGATAACACACTTTCACCTGACTCCTTGGAACATTCTGAAAATTTATAATTATGATTTTTTCCTTTAGAAATATCTAAAAAGAACTTATTTGAATCACGAAAATCGATTTCATTAAAATCTTCAACAAATTTTAAATTAATTTTTTTACCTGAAATTTTTAGCCCATTATCTAATATATTTTTTTCACCAACAACTACGATATTTGCTTTATTTATAATTTCCTCACACAATAATCTAGTGACCAATTCGGGTCCAATACCTGATGGGTCACCGAGAAGAAGAGCAATTTTAATTTTATTTTTGTTCATTTTTTCCTTTACGCTGTGTATCAGATTATGATTAAATTATTAATTATAAATTAACTATAGAGGGAAATAATGAAAAAAAGTTTTAAATTATTTTTAGCTGCCGCTTTTTTGGTAACTGAATTTTTCGTTGTTGCACTTCCATTAATGATTACCTCTGCAAAAGCAGATGGTCATCCAATTCAAGCAATTACTCACGCGGGTTTTGGTGGTGGAACAGATGTAACTACTAGAATGATGTTATTAAGAACTAGAAGGTATCTAAAACAAGATATGCAATTAGTTAACAAAAAAGGCGGTGGTGGTGCTGCATCTATGGATTACATGATGACTTTGCCTGCAGATGGAAATCATACTTTAACTTGGACTACTGGTCATGCTGTATCTATGGCATTAGGTAAAACGAAAGTTAAATTAAGTGACATGCAACCATTAGCAAGAGGTACTGATGATCCTCAATTATTTGTTGTTAGCTGTAAGAATGATATTAAAGATGCTAAAAAGTTTATTAGTGCTCAAAAATCAAAATCATTAAAGTATGGAACAACACACGTAGGAGGTATTGATGATGTAAGCGCTATTGCTTTTACTAAAAAAGGTAAACTTACAGATCCAACAATCGTCGCTTATAAAGGTGTAGGTCCTATTAAAACTAACCTTATCAAAGGAGATATTGATGTAGGTGTTTTAAATTTAGGTGAAGCTGTTACTGAAATAGAAGATGGTACTTTATGTGTTTCAGTTGTTTTAGCAAATAATAGAATGGAAAAATTAAGTAATGTTCCTACTGCTACTGAATTAGGAATTCCAGTTGTTTTATCTACAGTTAGAGGCTTTGTAACAAAAAAAGGTGTCGCTGGAGATAGAAAAAAACAATTAGAGGATGCAATGATAAAAGCAATGGAACATAAATATTTCCAAAGTTTTTTAACAGACATTGGCCTTGATTCAACTAGTGTAGTTGGAGCTGATGAGTGGGGTAAGCAAATGGAAACTATGCTTGCAGAAATGACTGCTCAACTTAAAGCTTTAGGTTACATCAAGTAATTTTAATTAAGTACATTTCTCAATATGAATAATGTACGCAATAAAAAAAGGGCAAACAAAAGTTTGCCCTTTTTTTTTAGGATAGAATTTAGAGTTTTTTTTACAATTATTTTAATTTCAACAATTTTACTAATATCAACTTTTTCATTTGATACTGTTCCTCCGATTTTAAACAGAGGTATTCAACCAGCAACATTCCCGAAGGGATTACTTGTCCTAATTATAGTGTTAACCTCAATTATTTATTATTTATCTTTCAAAAAACCTTGGAAAAATGAAAAAAATTTACCAAAACCTTTTTTTCTTACAATTTTAAGTTTTATTATTTTTATAATCATCTCAAAAACCTTAGATTTTTTTCTAGCAATTTCAGTATTGTCAATTTTTGTTTCTTACAATTGGGGTGAAAGAAGAATTTTTTATTTATTACTAGTAAGTATAATTTTTCCTATAGTTGTCTTTATTTTTTTTGAAATGATTTTAGGATTAAGATTTCCTCCTGGAATAATCACTAATCTTTATTATTATTAAAATGGATAACTTAATCTTAATGATGGCTCCTCTGTTTAGTTCAAAGCTATTATTAGTCTTATTGTTTGGGACTTTATTTGGTTTAGTTTTAGGAGTTCTACCTGGTTTAGGACCTACTACGGGAGGCGCATTAATTTTACCTTTTACTATGACTTTAGATCCATTATCTGCAATTATTTTACTAACATCAATATATTGCGCAGGAACATATGGAGGAGCCATCACGGCTGTACTCATTAATACACCTGGAACTCCAGCTGCCGCAGCTACATGTTTAGATGGGTATCCATTAGCTCAAAAAGGTGAGGCAGGCAGAGCTCTTGGAATGGCAACAGTATCTAGTACGGTTGGTGGAATATTTAGTGTTATAGTTTTAGTGTTTTTTGCACCAATACTGGCAAATCTTGCATATGAATTTGGTCAGCCTGAATATTTTGCTTTAGCAATTTTTGGTTTAACGATGCTGGCATCAATTGGAGACGGAAGTCCAATAAAAAACCTAATTGCAGGAGCATTTGGAATTCTTATTTCAACAGTTGGAAAAGATTTCATGACTTCAATAGATAGATTTACTTACGGAATTAACGAACTCTCAGTAGGTATAGGATTTATACCTGTTGTAGTTGGGTTGTTTGCAATAAGTGAAATGCTTACTCAATCAACATTACTTGATCAAGTTTTTAAAAGAGTAGCCCTGAAAGCGGTAAAACTTCCAACTAAAGATGATTATAAAAAAACATGGAAAACAATTCTTAGATCAAGTGGAATTGGATCTTTTATAGGTGTATTACCAGCTGAAGGAGGAACAGTAGCTTCGTTGATTGGTTATTCAGAAGCTAAAAGATTTTCAAAAAATCCTGAAGAATTTGGAAAAGGTTCTGTTGAAGGAATTGCAGGAGCAGAAGCAGCAAACAATGCTGCTACAGGTGGAGCTATGGTTCCAACATTAGCTTTAGGTATCCCTGGTAGTGCAACTACTGCAGTTATACTAACAGGATTAATTATCCATGGAGTAAGACCTGGACCAGATTTATTTAAAGAACAACCTGAATTTCTTTATGGAATTTTTGGAGCAATGTTAATAGCTAATGTTTTATTTTTTATTTTTGGTTTCTTTGGTGCAAAACTTTTTGCAAGAATTACTCTTGTACCAAACAAAATTTTATGGCCAATGATATTTGCAGTCTCAGTTTGTGGAACTTACTCACTAAGCCAATCAATAATTGATGTATGGATAATGTTATTTTTTGGTGTACTAGGTTTTTTTATGAGACGATATGGTTTTTCAGTTGTTCCAGTAATTATTGGATTAATTTTAGGTGAACTAGTTGAAGGAACTTTGAGACAATCAATTGTAATATTTGATGGAAATTGGCTCATGTTTTTAACTAGACCCATTGCCTTAACATTCTTTGTTTTATCTTTTATTGCACTTGCTTTTCCTTTAATAAGATCCAAAAAAAATAAAAAAATTATATGATACAATTTGATTTAAAAGATAGAGTTGCAGTTGTTACAGGAGGAGCCCAAGGGTTTGGTTTAGCAATTACACAAAGATTTATAGAGTCAGGAGCAAAAGTTGTTATTTGGGATATTGACGAAAGTGAAGCTAAAAAAGCTCTAGAAAAAATAAAGTCTAAAAATTTATCTTACCAAATAGTAGATGTCAGTGATTTCAAAAAGATTAATGAGAAATTAACTGAAACTGAGAGCATTCATGGAAAAATAGATATTTTTATAAATAACGCTGGTGTGGCAGGCATGAATACTACAGTTGCAGAATATCCTTTAGAGGAATGGAACAAAGTAATTAATTTAAATCTAAATGCAGTTTTTTATTGTTGCAAAGCTGTTGTTCCATTTATGGAAAAAAATGACTATGGAAGAATAGTAAACATAGCATCTATTGCTGGAAAAGAAGGCAATCCAAATGCTAGCGCATACAGTACATCAAAAGCTGGGGTAATTGGTCTTACCAAATCACTTGGAAAAGAGCTAGCTCAAAAAAATATTGCAGTAAACTGTGTTACACCTGCTGCTGCAAAAACAAGGATTTTTGATCAAATGACTGAAGAACATATAAATTATATGCTTTCTAAAATTCCAAGAAATAAATTTGCAAAAGTTGAGGAATTAGCATCTTTAGTTACATGGTTATCTAGTGAAGAAAATTCTTTTTCAACAGCTGCTGTTTTTGACTTAAGTGGTGGTAGAGCCACATATTAGTTATGCAAATAGGAATTGATGTTGGTGCAACAAAAATAGAAAGTGTTGTATTAGAAGAAAATGGCCAAGAAAAACACAGGTCAAGAACATCATGTCCTAAAGATTATCTATCAATAGTAAATGCTATTAAAACTATTAGCCAAAAATTAGAAAAAGAATTCAAAATGGAATTACCTATTGGAGTATGTCATCCTGGTATTCACTCTCCTCAAACAGGTTTAGTTAAAAATGCTCCAAATTGTTACTGGCTAGAAAAAAAACCATTTCAAAATGATTTACGTAAAGCTCTTGGTAAAGAGGTTTTTTGTGAAAATGATGCAAATTGTTTTGCACTATCTGAAGCAATAGATGGGTCAGGGAAACATTATAAAATAGTTTATGGTATTATTTTAGGTTCTGGCGCAGGTGGTGGCCTTGTAATCGATAAACAAATTATAAGTGGACCAAATGGTGTAGCTGGTGAGTGGGGACATAATCAAATTCCTTATTTTGCAGCCAAAAAAGAAAATTTTGACTCTAATAATTCAAGAGAGGCAGAAATAGAAAGTTTTATCTCTGGCCTAGGTTTAGCTAAAAGATTTAATAAAATTTATGGAAAAAATTTAAAGACAAATGAGATCTTCGAGTTAAATCGCAAACATGACTTAGATGCAGAAAAATTTATAGATGACTTTAAAGTAAATTTGGCAATGTCACTTTCAAGTATCATCAATATTTTAGACCCTGATGCATTTATATTTGGTGGCGGAGTGTCAAACGAAATTGATTTTTTAAGTGAAGTAGAGTCGATGGTAAAAAAATTTGTTATCGGTAAAGAATACCAAGGAGTTTTTTTAAAACCTAAGTTTGGTGATGCAAGTGGTGTAAGAGGTGCTGCTCGTTTAGGAAGGAATTCAGCTAAATAATATTACAACTTTAAATTGAATTATAAATTCAACAAAAAAATTTTTTCCTAAAAATACAGTTAAAAAAAACTTATAAAATAATATCAACTTTGAGTTGTAAAAAATCTTTTTAATTTACAATTGACCTTCAATCTACCTATAGTCTTTTTTTATATAAAAAACGTTAAATAACAAAAAGGGAAGAGAAGATATGAGAAAACTATTAATCGCTTTAATAGCATTTGCATTTACATCTACTTCATCTTATGCAGCTCCAAAAATTGAGGTTTTGCACTGGTGGACATCAGGTGGTGAGGCAGCTGCTTTAAAAGTTTTAAAAGATGATTTTGCCGCTAATGGTGGTGAGTGGTTGGACATGCCTGTAACTGGTGGTGGTGGAGATGCTGCTAACGTTGCTTTAAAAGCAAGAATTGTTGCTGGTGATCCTCCATCTGCCTCACAAATTAAAGGTCCTACAATTCAAGAGTATGACCAAGAAGGTGTAGTAGCTCCATACAACATTGACTCAATTGCTCAATCTGAAGGTTGGGATAATTTATTAGATCCTATGATTGCAGCTATTCACAAATGTGAAAATAACAGCGGACCTTATTGTGCTGCTCCAGTAAATATTCATAGAATCGACTGGATGTGGGCAAATAAAGCTGTATTTGATGCAAATGGTATTTCAGTTCCAACAACATGGGATGAACTAAATGCTGCTGCTGAAAAATTGAAAGCTGCTGGTATTATTCCTTTTGCTCACGGTGGACAAGCTTGGCAAGATGCTACAGTTTTTGAAGCAGTTGCTATGGGTTTAGGCGGCAATAACTATTACAAAAATTGTTATGTAGATTTAAAAGAAAGCTGTTTAAGAAGTGAAACTACTGTTAAAGTTTTTGATCAAATGAGAAAACTACAAAGTTATACTGACGAAGGTAGCCCAGGAAGAGACTGGAACGTTGCTACTGGTATGGTTATCGAAGGTAAAGCTGGTTTTCAAATCATGGGTGACTGGGCTAAAGGAGAGTTTACAGCTGCTGGTAAAGTTCCAGGTGTAGACTACTACTGTGCTGCAACTCCTTCAAACAACGGTTATTTATATAACGTAGATAGCTTTATTTTTTATAAATCTAGTGATCCAGACAAACAAGCTGGCCAACAATTATTGGCAAAACTAATGATGGGTAAAAACTTTCAAAAAGTTTTCAACTTATACAAAGGTTCAATACCAGCTCGTCTAGACGTATCAATGGATGAATTTGATAAGTGTGCAAAAACATCTAATGCAGATATCAAAACTGCAGGTGCAAAAGGTGGACTTGTTCCAAGTTTTGCTCATGGTATGGCTCAAGGAAATACTATGAAAGCTGCTCTACAAGATATTATCACAGAACACTTTAACTCTGATATGTCTTCAGTAGATGCTGCTAATGCTTTAGCTGACTCAGTTTTAGCAAATATGTAAAAATACAAAATTAAAAAGGCCACTTTTGATTAAGTGGCCTTTTTTTTTAAATCAAAATTAAATATTTTAATGTTCAAGTGGCTAGAAAAAAATTTACCTAAAATCGTAATGGCTCCTGCAGTTGGGCTTATTGGATGGTTTGTTTATGGTTTTGTGCTTTGGACTTTATATATATCTTTTACAAATTCAAAAATATTACCTAAATATGAATTATGGGGTTTTGGACAATATGAAAAGTTATGGGCATCAAGAAAGTGGCTCATTTCAGTTGATAATTTATTAGTATTCACTGCATTATTTTTAATATTTTGCATCGTTATAGGAATAATTTTAGCTATTTTTCTAGATCAAAAAATTAGAGCTGAAGGTGTATTAAGGACAATTTATTTATACCCAATGGCTTTGTCTTTTATTGTTACGGGAACTGCTTGGAAATGGATTTTAAACCCTACACTTGGTATCCAAAAAATGTTCATTGATTGGGGATTTGAAAATTTTACATTTGACTGGCTAGTTAATCGAGAAATGGCCATTTACACCATTGTTATTGCGGGTGTTTGGCAATCTGCCGGTTTTGTAATGGCTTTATTTTTGGCGGGTTTAAGATCTGTTGAGGATGAAATAGTTAAAGCCGCTAAAATTGATGGTGCTGGTTTATTTACTGTTTATTGGAAGATATTACTTCCTATGATGAGGCCAGTATTTTTCACTAGCTTTGTAATTTTAGTTCATATATCGATTAAAAGTTATGACCTTATAGTTGCCTTAACACAAGGTGGACCAGGTATATCAACCACTATGCCAGCTTTGTTTATGACACAGGCTGCATTTCATAAAAGTCAAGTAGGATTGTCTGCAGCGAGTGCAATGATGATGTTCATGGCGGTAGCAGCTGTAATAATTCCTTATCTATATTCCGAACTAAGGAGAGAAAATGCAAGATAATCTTCAATCATCCTCTTATAAACAATTAGAGCAAAAATCTAAATATACAAATATGTTTTTGAGGTGGTTTTTGTATTTCGTTTTAATTCTTTTTGCTTCGTATTTTATCTTTCCGCTTTATGTAATGGTTGTCACTTCTCTTAAAACAATGGAGGAAATTCGACAAGGAACACTTTTAACCTGGCCTAGTTCGTTAAATTTTGACTCATGGTTAGTTGCTTGGGGTGGAAGAGGTTATGGAGCAGGAGACACTTTTTTAAGACCCTATTTTTGGAATTCAATTAAGATGGTAGTGCCAGCAGTGTTTTTTTCGACATTTATAGGAGCAATGACTGGTTATGTTTTAACTAAATGGAGATTTAAAGGAGATCAGTGGGTTTTTCTTTTTTTATTATTTGGATGTTTTATCCCTTTTCAAGCAATATTACTTCCTATGGCTAGAACCTTGGGAACTTTAGGAATATCAAATTCAGTTGTAGGACTTGTTTTAGTTCACACAGTTTATGGAATTCCATTCACCACTTTATTTTTTAGAAATTATTATATTTCTGTACCAACTGAATTAGTGAAAGCTGCAAGAATAGATGGGGCAGGTTTTTTTAAAATATTTTTTAAAATTTTACTACCTATTTCAGCACCAATTATAGTTGTAACAGTTATCTGGCAATTCACCCAAATTTGGAATGACTTTTTGTTTGGATCAACTTTTTCATTTGGTGAGGCTGCACCAATTCAAGTTGCTTTAAATAATATGGTTTTATCAAGTACAAGTGTTAAAGAGTATAATGTTGATATGGCCTCAGCTATAATAGCAGGTATTCCTACACTTATCGTATACGTTTTAGCAGGAAAATATTTTATTAGAGGATTAACTTCAGGAGCTGTGAAAGGATAAGCATGAAAACTTTAAAAATTGAAGAACTATCAAAAAATTTTGGAACAACAGAGGTATTAAGAAAAATTAATTTAGAAATTGATGAAGGAAATTTTTTGGTTCTATTAGGACCCTCTGGATGTGGAAAGTCAACTTTATTGAATATTATTGCGGGCTTAGAGACAATCAATGAAGGAAATGTTTTTATAGATGATTATAATGTCAGTAAAGTAGAGCCAAAAGACAGAAATATTGCGATGGTTTTTCAATCTTATGCACTTTATCCTTCAATGAATGTTAAAGAAAATATGATTTTTGGCCTTAAACAAGCCAAAACTTCAAAAGAAAAAATAGAAGAACAATTACAAAAAGTTTCAACATTTTTACAAGTAGACAAATTATTAGAGAGAAAACCATCCCAGTTGTCTGGGGGTCAAAGGCAGAGAGTTGCTATTGGAAGAGCTTTGGTAAGAGAGCCAAGAATTTTTCTTTTTGACGAACCATTATCTAATCTGGATGCAAAATTAAGAGTAGAAATGAGAAGAGAAATAAAAAAACTTCATCAACAACTAAAAACTACAGTAGTTTATGTTACTCACGACCAGACAGAAGCTATGAGTTTAGGGACAAAAATTGCTATAATGAACCATGGAGTAATTCAGCAAAATGATACTCCAGAAATCATTTACAACAAACCTAGCAATACTTTTGTGGCAGATTTTATTGGTTCTCCTTCGATGAATTTAATTAAAGGTAAAATAATCCACAATTCAAATAATATTTCTTTTATTGCTGAAGGGTCTACTTTTGAGGTTCCAATCAATAATTATGACTTCAAAGAGAAGTCAGATTTAAATAATAAAGAAATATATTTTGGAATTAGACCAGAGCATATTTATTTCAAAAAATTAAATGAAGACGACTTTGATATTAATCTACGAGCTGATTTGAGTGAGTATATTGGACATGAACAAATAGTCACATTAGACTATTCAAATCAAGAAATTCTAGCAAAGTTCCCATCTACAATTAAGATTGAGCTTGAAAAAGAAATGAAATTATATTTTGATCTAAAACATACATCTTTATTTGATTTTAATACAAAGGAAAGACTTTAATTATGAAAGTAACATATTCAGATTTAAAAAATAAAAGAGTATTTATTTCAGGAGGTGGTTCAGGGATAGGAGCTACTATTGTCGAATATTTTTGTGAACAAAAAAGTGAAGTTTACTTCATAGACATTGACCTTAAATCATCCAATAAATTAATTAAAAAGATAAAAAAAAAGGGTTTTAGAGTTCCTAAATTCATTGAATGTAATATTTTGGATGTTAAAAAATTACAAAATATTATTAAAGATATCATTTCCAAAAAAGGCGCAATTCATTGTCTAATTAATAGTGCTGCAAATGATGACAGACACACCACAGAACAAGTTGATGAGAAGTATTGGGAAAATAGAATGGGAATTAATTTAAAACATTATTTTTTTGCTGCACAAGCAGTTGTAAAAGGTATGAAAAAAATAAAATCGGGATCAATTGTTAATCTAAGTTCAGTATCATGGGTGTTAGGAGAAGGGGATAAAGTTGTTTATGAAACAGCAAAATCAGCTGTTGTCGGTTTAACTAGATCTTTCGCTCAAGAATTTGGGAAATACAATATTAGAACCAATTCTGTCATACCAGGCTCAATTGCCACTGAAAGACAGATAAAACACTGGCTTACACCTAAATATAAAAAACTTATATTAGATAGTCAGGCAATTAAAAGACAACTTAAACCAGATGATGTAGCTAGCTTAGTATTATTTTTATCATCTGATCAATCATCAGGGTGTACAAAGCAAAGTTTTGTTGTTGATGGTGGAATAACTTAATCCTAAGTAACAAACAAATTTTTATTAATTTATAAAAATTAAAATTTAAAGATTTGATAATATAGATTTAGAACATTCAATAGTATTGCTTTCACCGCCTAAATCCTTAGTTCTATTTTTTTCATTTTTTAATGATTTTTCAATAGCTGTTACAATTGAATTTGCAGCTTCTTTTTCCCCCAAATAATCTAACATCATTGCACCAGACCAAATTTGTCCAACTGGATTAGCAACTCCTTTTCCAGCTATATCAGGTGCAGAACCATGTACCGGCTCAAACAATGACGGGTATTTATTTTCTGGATTAATATTACCTGATGGAGCAA
Organism: uncultured Pelagibacteraceae bacterium; assembly: GCA_902617825.1. Taxonomy (GTDB): domain Bacteria; phylum Pseudomonadota; class Alphaproteobacteria; order Pelagibacterales; family Pelagibacteraceae; genus Pelagibacter. The sequence goes on from CACMYE010000003.1 coordinate 68,958, forward strand.
TTCCAATAGTTCCAGTACAAGCCGGTCCGAGATCAGACAAAATATCTCCAAATAGGTTTGAGGCCACAACTACATCAAACCACTCAGGGTTTAAAACAAATCTTGCTACCAAAATATCTATGTGAAATTGATCAGTGTTAATTTCAGGATAATTTTTTTTCATTTTTTCAAAACGTTCATCCCAAAATGGCATGGTGATTGAAATACCATTTGATTTTGTTGCATTTGTTAATTTTTTTCTTTTTCTTATTTTTGCTAATTCAAAAGCAAATTTTTGAACTCTGTCAATTCCATGAGCTGACATAATTGTTTCTTGAATAGCTATTTCACGATCTGTATTTTTATACATTCTTCCACCAACAGATGAATATTCTCCTTCAGTGTTCTCTCTAACAATCATCATGTCAATATCTCCAGGTTTTTTATTAGCCAATGGAGAGTTAACACCTGGAAAAAGTTTAACTGGCCTTAGATTTATGTATTGATCAAATTCTCTTCTAAATTGCAGTAGTGATCCCCATAATGAAATATGATCAGGAACTTGATCAGGCATACCAACTGCACCAAAAAAAATAGCATTGTGTTTACTTAATTTTTCTTTCCAATCATCAGGTAACATTTTTCCGTGCTTTTCATAATAATCACATGATGCGAAATCATATTCAGTAAAATTAATTTTGAATTGATGTTTCAGGGCTACCTCTTTTAAAATTTTAAGACCCTCTGGGACAACTTCTTTACCTATGCCATCTCCTGGTATGGCTGCAATATTATATTCTTTCATAAATGTAGGTTTATACGTTAAATATTTGTTAAATAATATTGTTAAATTATCCTTAAAATTTTAATCATCCATTGTTTTGACATATTTAATTTGTTAACTTTAAATATGAAAAAGTTAGTTTTTGTCTTTATATTTAGTCTATTTTTTATTTCAAATTCAAACGCAGCATGTGATGACCCTTTAACTGAGGGAGTGGATTATTCAAATTGTAGATTTTCTGATGCACAAGATTTACAGGGAAGTTACTTTCCAAATTCTAATTTATCTTTTGCAAGTTTCATCCAGGTTAATTTGGATAAAAGCATAATGATGAACTCAAATTTATCATTTGGAACATTTCCTGAGTCTACATTTGTAAGAGCTAATCTTTATGAGACAGTTTCTATAGGTGCTAATTTTGAAAAAACTAATTTTACAAGTGCAAATTTAACAAGAGTTGATTTTATGGGTGCTACCTTAATTGAAGCTAATTTTCAAAATTCAAATTTAATGGAAGCAAATTTTACATCTTCAAATATAACTAATGCGAATTTTGATGGCGCCAATTTAATTGGAGCAACCTGGACTAATGGTCAAGTATGTGGACCAGAGTCCATAGGAGTCTGTAATCAGTAATTAATGAACAGCTCTGTAAAGACTGATGATGTGATTTTTAATTTTTTTAAGCAAATTTGTGATGAAAAAGACGACCAAAAGTGTGTTGAACTTGGGAAAAGTTGGATTAAAGCTATGGAGAGCAATTTATCTAATTTAGAGTCAAATCTAGACGGTGCTGATAAACTAAAACATAAAGATGATATTCAAAGTAATCGAGATCATTTAGATAGCTTGAAGGGTAAAACTTCATCTGAATGGAGAGATTATGCAACACAGTGCATGGTTGAAATACTAAGTAACAAAGATAAGTAACCAATTTTTATTTACTATTTGATTTAAAGTAAAATTATAATAATATTTCCTTAAGGGGTGTCTTTATAGACTGAGATTATACCCTAAGAACCTGTCCGGTAATTCAGAAAGGGAGAAAATGGATAACACATACTTTATAAGTCAATCATCATCATTAACAATAGTAATAATTATATGTTTAATATTTGTAATAATTGGAATTTATCATTCAAAAAAATATCTAGGTATTAATAATTATTTAACAGCAAACAGAAATATTGGTTTATTTTCACTTACTACAAGTTTAGTTGCATCAGCATTAGGTGCTTGGATTTTGTTTGGTCCTGCATCTGCATCAACATGGGGAGGGATTGGAGCAGTAATTGGTTACGCTCTAGGGACTGGTTTTCCAATGATATTTTTAATTTACTTAGGAAAAAAAATAAGAACAGACTTTCCTAAAGGCTCATCTTTAATTGAGTACATGAGACAAAAATTTGGCAAAAGTTTATTTAAATTAACTCTGCTAATGACGATTTTTTACATGTTTATTTTTTTATGTGCAGAAGTTACAGCAGTAGGTGTACTAATTAATTATATTTCTGGAACAGAATTATGGATTACTGCATTGATAGTCATTATTTCTACATTAACTTATACTTTGTATGGAGGTTTGAGGGCTTCAATTTTTACAGATAATATTCAGATGTTTGTCATAGCAGTTTTGTTATTTATAACAATTTCATACATTACATTATTTAATGGAAATAATTTTTCTTTTGAGTTTATTGAAAGTAAAAATCCTCAGCTCTTGAGCTCTTCTTATGTACCAAGTTATACTGCAGGTCTAACTTTTTTTATCGCAGTAGCTGCAACAAATCTATTTCACCAAGGTAATTGGCAAAGAGTTTATGCTGCTAAAAATTATGAAACACTTAAAAAAGGATTGATTATTTCTTTTTTAATTATTGTTCCAATTGTATTCTTAATGGGTTTTATAGGCATGGTGTCTTTTTCAGTTGATCCAACTAACAGACCAGATCTTGGATTTTTTACATTACTGTTAAAAGAGCAAACTGAATTATTGTCATTATTAATTATCGTTCTTGGTTTGGCTTTGACTATTTCAACAGTAGATACTCTAGTTAATGCGATATCAAGTCTGTTTGTAGTTGATGGCAAAGCAACATTTAATTTTGACAAGAAAACTGATTATTTAAAACTTTCTAAATATTTTATTATAGCAATTTCAATTGTTGCATTTATTGTTGCTTCAAAAGGATTTGATATTTTATATTTATTTTTGCTAGCAGATTTGTTTTGTTGTGCTTTTGTTTTGACTGTTTTCTATAGTTTTTATAACAAAAACGTTGATGAAAAGACTGCATATATTTCTATAGTAGTCGGCTTAATTGCTGGAGCATTGATTTTCCCTTTTCCAGATTTTTCCAAAAGTTTATTGATAGGAGTGCTATTGCCAACAGAAATATTTAGTCCTTTTGTTGCTCAATCTTTATTATTCTTATCTTTCTTTATCGCAACTTTTTTACCAGCCGTGATATTAAAAATAAAAAAAATATAATTCCTAAATAGAGGATTTTATAGCTTCATAAAGCAAGTCTTTGGTAGTTTCACCAAGACTTCTATAAACTTCTTCTTTATTTTTGAAAATTATAAGAGTTGTTTGATATTGAACATTAAATAAATTAGCTATCTTTCTGTTTGTTACATCAAAGGAAAAATATTCGATGTTATCAAACTCTATGTCATTTAATTTACCATCATTTTTTGCTTTATTTAAAATTTTCATTTGTCCTGCACAAGATGAACAGTACTTAATCCAAGAACTAATTATAATAACTTTCCCTTCAGATTGAGCCTCATTAAACAGCTTTTGGTTAAAAGTTGTTTCTTTTTCCATAGCATTGGCATTCAATGTAAATAAAAACAAAAAAGAAATAAGAATTTTTTTCATAGGAAGAAATTACAACAAATTAAAATTTATTGTAATCCCACAAATTGTCTCTATATAACTTATCTAAATGTCGACTAATCAAATCATAATTAAAGACTTATCAAAGGTTTATGACAATGGATTTGAAGCTTTAAAAAAAATTAATTTAGATATTAAAAAAGGTGAAATTATAGCTCTTCTAGGACCAAATGGTGCTGGCAAGACAACTTTAATTAGCATTATCTGTGGTATCGTAACACCTTCATCAGGAAAAGTAAGTGTTGAAGATTTTGATATTATTGATGACTATAGGGAAACCCGTTCAAGAATAGGTTTAGTTCCCCAAGAGTTAACACTTGAGTTATTTGAAACTGTTTTTAATAACGTTTCATATTCAAGAGGGTTAAATGGAAAAAAACCTAATCCAAAACATATTGAGAAAATTTTAAAAGATTTGAGCATGTGGGATAAGAAAGATTTAAGGTTAAGACAATTATCAGGTGGTATGAAGCGAAGAGTCTTAATAGCTAAAGCATTATCCCATGAACCTTCAATATTATTTTTAGACGAGCCAACTGCAGGAGTTGATGTTGAGCTTAGAAGAGATATGTGGAAAGTAGTTGAAGATTTGAGAAAGACCGGAGTTACTATTATTTTAACAACACATTACATAGAAGAAGCAGAAGCAATAGCAGAGAGAGTGGCAGTAATTAATCAAGGAGAAATAATTGTAATTGATGAAACAAAAGAACTATTAAAAAAAATGGGCCATAAAAAACTAACAATAAATCTTCAAAATGATTTAAACCAAATTCCTTCAAGTTTAAGTAAATATAATTTAGAAATAGGTAGTGATAAACAATCTATAAATTATACTTATAATGTTAATGCAGAAAGCACAGGTATTACCAATTTGCTAAAAGATTTAAAAGAGGCCGGATTAAAACTCCAAGATTTAAAAACAGAACAAACAACATTAGAAAAAATTTTTGTTACATTAGTTAAGGAGAATAATGAAATTTAATTATTATGCATTCAGAGCAATGTATTTTCATGAGATGGACCGTTTTAAAAGAACATTGATGCAATCCCTTTTTTCACCTGTGCTTTCAACTTCCTTATATTTTATCGTTTTTGGATCGGTGATAGGTGGATATGTAGAGAAAATTGATGGTATCAGCTATGGATCTTTCATAGTTCCAGGCTTATTAATGCTAACATTACTAACGCAATCTATAAGTAACACCTCATTTGGAATATTTTTTCCAAAATTTAATGGTACAATGTATGAAATTCTTGCAGCCCCGATTTCTACTTTTGAAATTGTTTTAGCATTTGTAGGTGCGGGTGCAACTAAAACTTTAATAGTAGGGGTGGTAATTTTTTTAACAGCCACTTTTTTTGTAGAAGTTCAAGTTATGTATCCATTGTTAATGATTTTTTTATTAGTGTTAGTTGCTTTTACATTTGCTTTATTTGGTTTTTTAATTGGCTTGATGAGTTCAAATTTTGAACAAATGTCAATTGTTCCAACTCTAGTGGTTACACCAATGGTTTTTTTAGGTGGAAGCTTATATTCTTTAGATATGTTACCAGAATTTTGGCAGACGGTTACTTACTTCAACCCAGTAGTATATTTAATTAATGGTTTAAGATTTGCATTTTATGGAGTTTCTGACTTTAATATATGGATTAGTGTAAGCCTAATGGTTCTATTCTTAGTAATATGTGTAACTGTAGTATCTGTGTTACTTAAAAAAGGTTACAAAATTAAAACCTAATTACGAGCTATTTTCTTTTTTGGATCAAAAAAAGGTTTTTCTACTATTATAGCTTCAAAATTACCTTTATTTGTGTTTACCTCTAGACTAGTTCCAATTTCTGAATTTTCAATATTTATCATTGCTAGTGCAATATTTTTTTTTAATCTTGGTGAATATACAGCAGATGTTACTTTTCCAATTTTATTGTTACCTTTTTTTATAGACCAGAAAGTTGTGTTAGGCCCAGATAGCGGTTCACAATTAATCTCTAAACCAACTTGTTTTCTTTTTATACCCTCAGCTTTTATTTTTTTAAGAGCTGCCTTTCCAATAAATTCGATATTACTATCCAGAGATACTAAACGATCTAAACCTAATTCGAATGGGTTTGTATTAATATCAGCATCTGCATGATAGGAAAGCATTCCACCTTCAATTCTTCTTATTGAAGAAGTATGGCCAGGCTGAAGACCATATTCTTTTCCAGCATTCATTATATTTTCATATAGATCGTTTCCTTTAGAACCATCTCTTAAAAATAATTCGTAACCAAACTCACTAGACCAGCCCGTTCTAGAAACAATTAATGGTATGCCATCTAAATCATATTCCTTAAACCAATAATATTTAAGATCTTTAATACTTTCTCCAAAAAGTTTTATCATAATGTCTTTTGATGTAGGTCCTTGTAGCTGTAATGGTGAAACATCAGGTTCTGTTATATTAACATTCAGTCCTGAATTAACTGCAACACCTTGAGCCCATAATAAAACATCACTATCTGCGAGTGAAAGCCAAAAATGATTTTCAGCTAATCTCAATAAAACTGGGTCATTCAATATTCCACCATCATTGTTGGTGATTAAAACATATTTACATTGACCAATTGCTACATTTGAAAGATTTCTTGGCGTAAGTAGTTGAGTAAATTTAAAAGCATCTGGTCCTGTAATTTCAACCTGTCTTTCAACTGCAACGTCACAAAGTATTGATTTTTCAATCAAGTTCCAAAAGTTCTGTTCAGGGTTACCAAAATCTCTTGGTATATACATGTGATTATAGACAGAAAAACCAGTCGCACCCCACTTCACAGTTGAGTCAAAGTATGGGGACTTTCGAATTTGCGTCCCAAAGCCAAAGTTTTTATTACTCATTTTCGAAAAGGCTTAACAGATGGAGTAAATTTTGCAAAGAAATTCAAAAGGTTTATAGCCCAATTAAGGGCTATAAAATTTGTGAGGGGGTTATTAATTTTTTAAAATTGTTCTGACTCAGTTGAGCCAGCCATCGCAGTAGTAGAACTTTGTCCACTGCTTATAGTATTAGAAACTGCATCAAAATAAGATGTTCCAACCTCACGTTGGTGCTTTACGCTAGTGTAACCATCTTTTTCTCTAGCAAATTCTTGTTGTTGAATCTTAGAATAAGCAGTCATACCTTCTTTTTTATATTTCTCTGCAAGTTCAAAAATTGCAATATTTTGAGTATGAAACCCAGCTAATGTTATAAACTGAAATTTGTATCCCATTTTAGCAATTTCTTTTTGGAAAGATGCTATTTCATCATCGTTTAAATGTTTTTTCCAATTAAATGATGGAGAGCAATTATAAGCTAGAAGTTTTCCAGGATATTTTTCATGAATAGCATCTGCAAATTTTTTAGCTTCCTCTAAGTTTGGAGTGGCTGTTTCACACCATATTAAATCAGCGTAAGGAGCGTATGCTAGACCTCGAGAAATTGCTTGTTCAATACCATCTTTTACATAAAAGAAACCTTCAGGAGATCTTTCGCCTGTTAGAAAAGGTTTATCATTTTCATCGAAATCATTTGTAATTAATTTAGCAGCATTGGCATCTGTTCTTGCTAAAATGATTAAAGGTACTTCTGCAATATCTGCTGCAAGTCTAGCTGCCTTTAAATTTTTGACCATTGTTCCAGTTGGTACTAAAACTTTACCACCCATATGGCCACATTTTTTTTCACTTGCTAACTGATCCTCAAAATGAACACCCGCCGCTCCAGCTTTAATAAATTTTTTAGTTAGTTCGAAAACATTTAATGGTCCACCAAAACCAGCTTCTCCATCTGCAATAATTGGAAGCATGTAATCTGTTCTGTCTTTTGCTTGCATATCTCCATCTTGCATTTCCATGTGTTGAATTTGATCTGCTCTTACAAGTGAGTTATTCATTGATTCAACTAATTTTGGAGCACTATCATAAGGATATAGTGATTGATCAGGATACATTTCACCTGCAGTATTCGCATCTGCAGCAACTTGCCATCCACTTAAGTAAATTGCTTTTAAACCTGCTTTAGCGTGTTGTACTGCTTGATTACCCGATAGAGAGCCTAGAGTATTAACATATGCTTCTGAATTTAATAATTTCCAAAGCTTTTGTGATTGATTTTTACATAAAGAATATTCTATTTTAATTGAGCCCCTTAATCTTTCGACCTCTTCATCCGTATAGTCACGCTTTATTCCTGCAAATCTTTTAAGGTCGTATGAGATTTTTTCTGCACTCATTATTATCCTTTAGTTAAATTTTGATGAAAAATGAAAAAGTAGATTGAATTAATTATTATCGTTAGAAGTTTCGATAAGATCATTCATTCCACTTGAACCCCAATCACAGTGATCATCTCTCATGTAGATCCCTCTACTATTATGATGATCTAAGTCTTCTTTTCTGATGATTTGAGCTTCATTTTCAGTGTTTTTGATTTTTTTGTTCATGTAAATCTTATAATTTACTAAATTTACAAATTCCACAAAAAACGACAAAAAGCTTGTAAATGCTATAAAAAAATTGTAAAAATAAATTTACAAAATTTACAAAAAGTAAAATGAGTCAAATAGATTTAAAAATAGGCCCTAAAATCAAGGCATTTCGTAGACAATTAGGCCTTCAAGCAAACAAATTAGCTGAAGATTTGAGTATTTCTCCTAGTTATCTAAATCTAATAGAGAGTGGTAAAAGAAAAATCGATGGCGATTTGCTTTTAAATGTTTGTGAGAAATTAAATATTCAATTATCAGATCTTACATCAAAAACAGATATTAATCTTCAAAACACAATTTCTGAAATTCTAGACGATAATTTATTTGAGGATTTGGATATCTTGGGACCAGAGGTAAAAGATTTGGTTAGCACAAACCCTAAAATTGGAAAAGCAATAGTCAGATTAGGGGATATTTTAAAGAAAAAAGATCATGAATTAATAAATAAGATTGAGACACTTTCTGGAAAAATAGTAGACAACAGAAAAAATTCTTTTCCAGGTGAAGTAATCTCCGATTTTTTACAAGATAATAAAAATTATTTTCCAAAATTAGAGGAATTTGCAAATAATGTTTTTGAAAAAATTCAGAAAAACAATCGAACTAGATATATTTCTTTATGTGAATATTTGAATACAGAATATTCTATAACAGTAAAGGATGTTATACCTGACGAGAAAAAACCTTTTTCAAAAATATATAAAAAAAATAAAAAAGAACTTCTTTTAAGTGATTATAGTTCATTAGAAACTAAAAAATTACATGCTGCTGCTCAAATAGCTCAAGAGGGAGCAAATAAAGAAATAGATAATTATTTATCAGGATTTAATTTTCCATCTGAAGAATCTCAAAAATTAACAAAAGTTGCTTTATTAAATTATTGTGCAGCTGCAATTTTAATGCCTTATAAATTATTTCATGCTGAATGTAAAAAACTCAAATATGATCTAGAATTATTACAAAATACGTTTGCAACATCTTTTGAACAAGTTGCGCATCGAGTAACATGTTTGCAAGATCCAAAACTTCCTGGAATTCCATTTCATTTTTTAAGAGTTGATATGGCTGGTAATATTTCTAAAAGATTTTCATTATCAGGAATTGATATACCAAGATATGGCGGAGCTTGTCCTAGATGGAATGTTTATTCTGCATTCACGCGACCAGGTGTTATCCAAGCCGCAGTTAGTAAAATGAACAATGGTGAAAAATATGTTTGTATTGCAAGAACTGTCGAAAAAGGAATTGGAAGATTTGGACAAGCTAAAAGTGTTTTATCAATTGGACTAGGTTGTGAGGCCAAATATGCAAAAGATTTTGTTTATACAGAAAACGTAAATATCAATGATAAATCTTCAGAAATACCAATTGGTGTATCCTGCAGAACATGTGACAGATTGGATTGTTCACAAAGAGCTTTTCCACCTTTACATAAAAAATTTGATGTAGACTTAAATTCCAGAGGAGTTTCAGTTTATGTGAGTGATAGTGATTCTAAATAATGATAAAATTTGTAATTCCAGCCGTTATAGTTTTCTTAATTGTTTTGTTTTGGGAAAAAATTACTGAATTTGCTGAAAAAAAATTAAATATTAAACTTAATTATATTGTTGTTAGCTCCATTATAGTAATTATAGCAGTTATTCTTTTACTGTTAAATTTCTAGAGATAATGCCAAAAATTGATCTTTCAAAATATAAAATTGTGCAGTCTGATGGGGTTTTTACCTTTAAAAATGATAATACAACACTAGGCTTTGTAAGATTTAATAGTATTGGAGAAGTAGAATATATTTTTGTAAATCCATTGTTTAGAAAACAAGGTTTAGCAACAAAATTATTAAAGCTTGTTAAAGAAAAAACAGGAAAAGAAATTTTACTTCAAGAACCTATTAGCCCTTTAGGATCAAAATTATTGAATTCATTAAATCGATGGAAATAAATCTATTATTTTTTTTTACTGTTGTACCTGCAATAATTTTATATGGAATATCTAAATCTGGACTGGGTGGATCTATATCTCTTATTTCAATCCCATTAATGACTCTTGCAATGCCTTTAACTAATGCGTTAGGTATTATTTTACCTATTCTTATATTCTCTGATATTATTGCTACATATAAATTTAGAAAAGAATACGATTTAGATACTTTAAAATTAATAATCCCATTTGCAGCTATTGGAATATTTATAGGCTCATTAACTTTCTCATATTTTTCAGAGGAATTATTAAAACTTATAATTGGTTTAATGGGCTTTTTATTTGTTGCACACTATTTTTTTTTTAAAAAAAACAAAGATTTAAAATCTAACAAAAATTTTTTAAAAGGAGGTGTCTGCTCAACTATTGCAGGATTTACAAGTTTTTGTGTTCATGCTGGAGGTACTCCTACAAGTATTTATTTAATCCCATTAAAAATGAAAAAAGAGATTTATGTTGGAACAAGAATAATTTTTTTTACTTTTGTTAACTTAATTAAACTTCCACTTTATCTAAGTTTATCAATGACAAACTTTGAAACCTTTAAACAATCATTAATCTTATTTCCTGTTGCGCTAATTGGAATTTTAGTTGGTTACCAACTTCTTAAGATAATTAAAGAAAAATTATTTTATAATATTTTATATCTTTTAATTTTTATGACTAGTTCAAAACTAATTTTTGATTTTTTTGTATAAATATTATGTAGTCGAAGAAAATTATTGATTTCTTATAAGTGGATAGATTTTAGGATTTAAATATTTTAAGTTGGTAATCAATATTAATGTCAAAGTAACAAGCCCAATTGAAAAACCTAAATAAATTAAAACTTTAAAATCAAACTGCCAAACCAGTTCAAATATATTTTCTAAAATAAATTTAGAGCCTATTACAGCAAAAAATGTTGCAATCAAAATCACAGACATAAAAATAATTATGAATTCAATTAAGGATGAGAAAATAATTTGTTTTTTTGAAAAACCCAAGATTTTAAAAACTAGATTCTGATATTCTTTAACTTTTCCCTGAACCATAATTGCACTTGATATTACAATTAAACCAATAATAATTGTTACAGCTGAAATTAAACTAACAGCAATGAATACTTTGTTTAAAACTGCGGTTACTTTTGAAAGATAATCTGCAATTTTAATCATGGATAAACTTGGCATCACTTCCAGCATTGCTGTTTCATCAAATTTATCAGAATTAAATTTTGTGGTTGCTAAGTATTCATGTGGAATTTTCTTTGCAAATTGAGGGTTAAAGAGCATTGCAAAATTAATACTTAGATCACGGTAATCTACTTCTCTAAAATTAATTACTTCTCCATCAATCTCTCTTCCATAAATGTTTAAAGTAAAAATATCACCTAATTGAATATTAAAATCTTTTGCAACTTTAGCATCCAGCGATATTTGTAACTGATTTGGTTTAGATAAATCCCACCATTCTCCCTCTAAGATTGGATTATCTTTTGGAATATCCTCTACCCATGATGATCTTCGTTCACTTCCAATTACCCAGTAACTATCATTATCAGGCTTGATGAGTGTATTAGGATCAATTCCATTAATTTTTACAATACCAGATGATACCATTGGAACTATTTCAATATTTGCATCCTTATCCATATTTAAAATACCTTGCACAAATTTTTCACGCTCTCCTTTTTGAATACCAACAAAAAAATAATCAGGCGCAATATCAGGTATAGATTTAGCAATTTCTCTTTGAAAGTTAGTACCCACTAAAGCCAGAGTTAACAATAATGTAACTCCTAATCCTAGAGACATTACAGTAATAGGAGTAATACTTTTTGTTTGAGTAATATTTTTAATTGAGACTTTTAGTGAAACAATTGAACTTGATTTAAATTTTTTTAGAAAAAAAATAATTAATTTTGAAAGTAAGAAAAAAACTACTAAACACACAAAAAAAGCTACAAAATATCCCAAACTATAGGTTGGCTGTTCAGATCCAATCGTAAATAATAAAATTAAAATAGATAACAAAACAAAACTTACAGCGACTGATTTTTTTGAATAATAAAATTGTAGATTTTGAAATACATTTCTAAACAAATTAGATGCTTTTACTTGATCAATAGAACTTATTGTTGGTAAAGAAAAAATTATAAGGACTAGCAATCCAACCAAAAATATTTTTAAAAAATTCAAAAATGAAAAAACTGGATAAACATTTAATCCCAAACCATCAGACAAGTATTTATCTGCTATTGGAACAATTAAGAAACTAGACCCATAGGAAATTACAGTAATAACAAACAGTAAAATAAATAATTGTAGATAATAAAGTGTTTTGATATTTCCAGAATAAAATCCTACAGCTTTTCTAACAGCAATTGACATGTTATTTTGATTGATAAAAGATAACAAGGTATTTGCAATTCCAATTCCAGCAATCAACATTGCACTTATAGATACAAGAGATAAAAATTGAGAGAAATTATTAATAATTCTTTTAATACCACTTGCTGAATTTTCAGGGTATCTAAGTTTTACTTTTTGATCGTTTTTGAAAATATTTTCAATTTTTCTCTCAATTTGTGCTGGATCATCATCATTGTTAAATTTTACTTTATATTCATAATTTAAAAAACTTCCTATTCCATTTAGTTTTAATATTTCTAAAGTTTGTTTTCCAGCTATGGCCCAATCACCAAATGCAACAAATCCACTTACATCTGGTACTGATTTAATAATTCCAATGACAGTGAAGTTCTGATCTTGAACTTTAACTTGCTCATTAATCTTTATATTTAGTGTTTTTGATAAACTTTCGTTAATTAAAATTGTATTTGGTTCTCTTTGCATTCTTTCATAAGCTTCGATTGGCTCATAATCAACTTCACCATAAAGTGGATATTTTTCATCCACGGTTTTAATTCTTGTAAATAAAGATTTATTTTTCTCTCTTCCAGTTGTTGAAAGCATCGTACTAAATTCAATCATTTGCGATACTGTTGCAAATTCTTTAACTTGATTTACCAAATCTAAGTTTCCTTGATTACGATTGTAATCAATCTCTAAATCCCCACCTAATAATGCTTTGGCATTATCATTTAGCTCCTTTTTCAAACTATCTTCGATTGTGAAAATAGCACTTAAAATAAAAAGGCTAATAAACAGAGTTATAATGATGCTTGAGATTTTATGATAGTTTCTACTTAAATCTTTTAGAGCATATTTAAGTATTAGATTAAATTCTGAAGAGTTATTTGATTTTTCCATCTTTAATTTTTATTTTTCTTTTTGCTTTATCAGCAAGTTTGGGGTCATGAGTTACCATAATTAAAGAAGAACCTTCTTCTTTCACATATTTAAATAATATATTTGAAATCAATGTAGAGTTTTCAGTATCTAAATTACCAGTTGGTTCATCAGCTAAAATCAATTCAGGTTTCATAGCAATTGCTCTTGCTATAGCTACTCTTTGCTGCTCTCCACCAGATAGTTGACTTGGAAGATTATTAAAACGATGTTTTAAACCAAAACGATCTAGTAGAATCTTCGCTTCTTTTTCAGGATTTTTAAAATTATTTAGCTCAAGTGTTAAAGCAACATTTTCAACTGCAGTATAATTTGGGATTAAATAAAAAGATTGAAATACAATTCCAATATTTTTCTTTCTAATTTCTGATACTTCATCCTCATTAAGGCTTGTAATCTCTTGATCTTGGAAAATAATCTTTCCAGAGGTTGGCTTTTCTAATCCACCAACAAGCATTATTAAACTGGTTTTTCCTGAACCACTCTCTCCTACAACAGAAACTGTTTCTTTTTTCTTAATATTTAAATCTACATTCTTTAAAACACTGATATTATCTTTGCCAGTTTGGTATTTGAGATTTATTTTTTTTAATTTAAGAAGTGAAGACATGAATAAAAGTTTATTTATAAAAATTTTGCTAATCTTTCTAGTGCACATAAATGCAAGTGCAATAGAAAAGGTCATATTATTTGGAGACAGCTTAATGGCTGGTTATGGTTTACCAAAAGAACATCATTTATCCTTAGTTTTAGAGAATAATTTAAAACAAGATGGATTTAATATTAAAGTTATAAATGGAAGTGTTTCAGGCAGCACATCTTCAGGTGGATTAAATAGGGCAGAGTGGAGTTTATCAGATCCAGAGATAGATCTTATTATTTTAGGAATGGGCGCAAATGATATGCTTAGAGGAATTCAACCAGATGAAACAAAAAAAAATTTAGAACAAATAATAAAAATCGCAAAAAATAAAGAAATAGAAATAATTTTAGCTGGCATGATTGCTCCAACATCACATGGAATAAAATATAAAAAAGACTTTGATGCTATTTATCCAAAATTATCTAAGAAGCATAATTTACAATTTATACCTTTTCTTTTAGAGGGTGTGGCACTTAACCCAAGTTTAAATTTACAAGACGGGATACACCCTAACCAGCAAGGAACAATAAAAATAAGTGAAAATATTAAAAAAAGTATTATTGCTATTTTAGATAAATAAAATTTAAGTCTATAATTTTATAAATTTATCATTAACTATTAATTTTGTATTTATATATGGATAAAATACCTTATCATCATTTACCAGACGGCACTTTTAGAAACCCTTTAGGTTCCCCTAAAGTTGATCGAAATTTTAAATGGTCTTTTAAAGTATTTAATAAAGAAAAAAAGAAACTCAATATGACTGTTCCAAAAGATCATGTTGTAGATAAAGAACGAGTATTAGCTGATATCAAAAAATATAAAGACGGTGATTATATTGGATGGATAGGGCACGCAACTTTTTTGATAAAATTAGGAAATACAACAATTATAACTGATCCTGTTTTTTCTAAAAATGCAGGTCCGTTAATATTTGGACCTAAAAGATTTACTGAACCAGCTTTAAATTTAAAAGAAATACCTTTTGTAGATATTTTTTTACTAACTCATAATCATTATGATCATCAAGATATGATGACAATTAGAAGATTCCCTTTCAAAAATGCTAAAGTAATGGTTCCTTTGAAGCTAGGCAAGTATTTTGAAAGAAATGGATACAGCGATGTTAATGAAATGGATTGGTATGAAGAAATTATTATTAATGAAAAAATGAAAATAACATTTCTGCCAGCAGTTCATTGGTCTAAACGTAGTTTAACGGATACAAATAAAACTTTATGGGGAAATTTTTTAATTGAATATGATGGAAAAAAAATTTTATTCGCTTGTGATACTGGAGTTGGAAATGTTTATAAAGAGATTGGCGAAAAATATGGTCCAATAGATATTAATATTATAAATATTGGAGCGTATAATTTTTATCCAATAACGCCATACAAAGATAAATCATCTTATCACACTAGCCCTGAAGAGGCGCTACAGATTTCTAGAGATTTAAAAAGTAAAAAAGTAATTGGTATGCATTGGGGTACTTTTGTATTATCGTTAGAGCCAATTATGGAACCAAGAGATCGATTTAGAGATAATGCAGAAAAATATGGCTTTAAAAAAGAGGATGCACTTGTTTTTAAAATTGGCCAAATAACCCCATTAAATGAAATTTTAAAATAATATTTTATGAAATATTTTATTTTGATAATTACCTTTATTTTAACTAGCAATGTTTATGCAAAAAATATTAATATTACAGTTAAAACGGATTTAGATCTTAATTGTAAGTTTGAAAAAGTTATTATTAAAAACGCAGAACATAACTTTGTATCTTTTACGAATAATCAAATTAAAAGAGAAAATCTTAAAAGTTTAAAAATAATCGCAAAAAATCCAGATATCTTAATTATCGAAAATTTGTCAAAATTTATTAATAAGATTAATTTGGAAGTAAAAATATCTAATAAAGATATAATTTTGATACAGGCTTTTGATCAAGAACGAAATTATTCTGAGTCTGCAGTCTTTACTAGAAGCACTGGAGAGTTTATCCATGAAATCACCAAAAAAATAAACTCTGATGAAAAAGAGAAAGATATTTCATTTTATAGTTGTAAAAAAAACAACCAAGACACTTAAGACCAAAGACTCTAAATCCTTTTTTTGATAATATTAAAATATGAAGAGGCTTTTTTTAATATTGGTGTTTTATTTATTTTCGCAGACAAGTACCTTTGCAAATGAAAGAGATGTAAGGCTAAATCAGTTATTCAATGAATTAAAGGTTAATAAGGCAAAAATAGCATCGATTGTTGAACAAGAAATTTGGAAAATCTGGAGTACACATCCAAGTGATGCAAAACTTACCGCAAGGTTAGAGGAAGGCTCTCAGTTTGTAAGAAATCAGCAACTAAGTAAAGCAATAGAGATTTTTACAGAAGTTATAAATCTTGATCAAAATTGGGCTGAAGCATGGAATAAACGAGCTACGGTTTTTTATATGATGGGTGAATTTGAAAAATCTCAAGATGATATTGATAAAGTGTTAGCAATAGAGGCAAGACATTTTGGTGCTTTAGCGGGACAGGGATTAGTTAATATACAATTGAAAAATTATGAAAAAGCAATTTTTAGTTATCAGCAGGCAAAAGAAATACACCCTTCAATGCAATCGCCAGAAATTATGATAAGAAGAATAGAAGAATTAATTAAACAGCAATCAATATAATGTGTGGAAGATACGTTGTTAAAAACCCAGTTACTAAAACTTCCTCATTAGTAAAGTCTGCTATTCAAGTTGAGGATACAGAAAATTATAATGCTCATCCTTATCAAAAACTTCCAGTTATCAAAAAATATAAAAACGGAAATACTTTAGAATCTTTAAAGTGGGGATTAGTGCCTAGTTGGGCAAAAAATAAAGAATTCAAAGCTTTGATAAATGCAAGATTAGAGACAATTGATGAAAAGGTTTCATTTAAAAAACTGATAAAAAATCATCGATGTGTTGCTGTTGCAGATGGTTTTTATGAATGGAAGAGGGAAGAGAATGAAAAAACTCCTCATTACTTTGTTAGAAAAGATACTAATGTAATTTATTTTGCTGGTATTTTTGAACAGGATCAATTTTGTTTAATTACAGAAGAGGCAAAAGAAAATATTAAAGAAATTCATCACCGACAACCGGTTATTCTAAATCAAGCAGATGTTAATCGTTATTTGAATTTAGAGCTACAGGGCTCAACTTTTTTGAATGAACGTAAAGTTCCTGATCTTGTTTTTCATGAGGTTTCAAAGGATGTGAATAAACCAACAAACAATACAGCTTCATTGATCCAAAAGATTTCTAATTAAATCTTATTTCTTTTTATGTTTTTTAAATGAAAATTTTTTAGGTCTTTGTCTTTTTTTGAATTTTTTTCTTCCTTTAAAAGAGGATCTTTTGTCGTCTTTTTCAACTACATCATCTGTTTTTTTACCAAAATATTTAGGATTATTGGTAAAGCCAAAAGATTTTTTCTTGTCCTTAAATTTTGATTTTTTACCTTCATCTTTTTTAAAAAATTTCTTTTTACCTTTAAAATTAGATTTTTTATCATCATCTCTTTTAAAGAACTTCTTTTTATCTCTGAAGCTACCTTTTTTGTTATCATTAAATTTTCTTTTTTTGTTAAATGGAGCCTTACCTTTTTTACCAACTCTAAAACTTTTTTTTTGACCTCTATCTCTTTGAGGTGGTTTGTAATTTGGATCTATTAATTTACTTATAGAATTCCACATGGATCGATCACTTGGAGTTAAAAAAGTCAAAGCGGAACCTTCTTTACCAGCTCTACCGGTTCGTCCTATTCGATGAACATAATCCTCTGGAACTTGTGGTAGATCGTAATTAATAACATGTTTGATCACTGGGATATCTAATCCCCGTGCTGCAACATCGGTTGCAATTAGGATACGACTGTGTCCATTTCTAAATCCATTGATAACTCTATCTCGTTTACTTTGTCTTAAGTTTCCATGAATAGCATCAGCTTTATGACCATCATATTTTAATCTTTTAACTATTTTATCTGCACCATGTTTAGTTTTAACAAATACTAAAATGGATCCACTTCTCTCTACAAGTTGATTGATTAGTTCATGATATTTTTTGTCCTGCGAAACTTCATATGTTTCTTGTTTAATTTTATCAATTGGGGCTGATAAAGATCCAACAGATACTCTTTCAGGATTATTTAAATACCTTTGAGATATTTTTAAGATGTTGTTTGGAAGAGTTGCTGAAAATAATAATGTTTGATGTTCTTTTGGAATAAAATTTAAAATCTGCTCTATTTGAGGTGTAAATCCCATATCAAGCATTCGATCAGTCTCATCTAAAACTAAATAATTAACTTTAGATAAATCTAAACTTTTTCTCTTTAAATGATCATTAATTCTTCCAGGGGTTCCAACGATTATCCTTGCACGTTTGCCTAACTTTCTAAGTTGCTTTTGCATACTCTCACCACCAATTAAAAGAGCATTGCCAATTCCTATTTCTCTAACATTTAATTTTAAAACAGTTGCCATTACCTGTGTTGCAAGTTCTCTTGTAGGACAAACAATTAATGCCATTGCCTGCTTATCTTTAATTAATTTATTAATCATTGGGATGGTAAAGGCTAAAGTTTTACCGGTTCCAGTTTGGGCGGTCCCTAAAATATCTCTACCCTCAAGACTTATTGGAATTGATTGACTTTGAATTGGAGTTGGAGTTTTAAAATCAGCAAGCTCAATTGACTTTTTAAGCTTATTTTCAATTTGTAGATCTGAGAAATTCATTAGGATAGGGAAAGGTATATATTAAGTATTTATGATGGATGCTTATATCTTTTTAAACCAAATACAATGAATAGTTTGATCAAGAATTAATCTCTAAAGTTTACAAAATCTATTGGAAGACCTATATCAATGGATTTTATGGCATTCATTGCTTCTTGAAGGTCATCTTTCTTTTTACCATCCACTCTTAATTCTTCACCTTGAATTTTAATTTGTATTTTTAGCTTAAGCTTTTTTATATCAGCTATAACTTTTTTAGCATTTTCCTGACTAATTCCTTCTTTCAATTCACTTACTTGTCTAATCGATCCTCCAGATGCACCCTTAGAGCTTTTAACTTCTGATACTCTAGGATCTACTTTTCTTCTAACTAAATGGGTTTGCAGCAATTCATTAACTTGTTTTAATTTTAATTCGTCAGGTGCAGTAGTTGTAATCGTTTTGTCTTTTCGCTCAATTGTAATGTGAAGTCCTTTAAAATCATATCGATTACCAATTTCTCTTAAACAATTGGCTAAAGCGTTATCAAATTCTTGGTAATTAATTTTGCTTATTACATCAAACGAAGGCATGATTTATTTATATAATAATTATAATTGAGTTTATATATATTAAAAAAAGAAAATGTGAATAACAACGTACACAAAAATTGTTATCGAGTAAGAGGCAGAGGTTTTTTATCTTTTTTACTTTTTAATTCATTTTTTTGATCACAATATTTCTTAAGAGCATAAGCTGCTGATACACCACCAATTAACATAAATTTTAATATCTTTAATTTAATGAGTGTTTTAATCATGATTAAATATCAAACTTTTCTAACAAAAAGTGGATTACTAAATTGTAGAGAAATACAAAACAAGAAATATAGAATAAAAAAATTACTCCTTTAGAATTAAAGATGTATCCAGTTGAAGTTAAAAGCACAATAAAAAGGCTAATTGATAATGCAAGCTTTGATTGTGATTTTTTCTTTAAGTGGGATTTAACAATATCATCTTTCATATGTGTAATGATAATTAATAAAGATATTTATTCATCGTTAATTTTGTCCCACCTAGACAATAAATTTCTATGTAATTTTGATAAAGTTTCCAACTGTAATATTTTTTTGTAAAAAGGATCCTTCAAAATCATAATTGCATATCATTGAATAAATCTTGTATTTTCCATCAGGTATTTTTAAACTAAAAATACTCTGTTCATTCTTCCATTGGTTCTTAATTCTCTCAAATCTCTCTTTAATAAATGTATCAAACTTCTCCTTATTTTCTTTATTTTTTGATTTAAAAAAATCTTTTACCTCAAAAAAATCTAAGTATTCGATAGGGTTAAAGAAGGAAAAACAGATCTTTTTATCGTAGATATTAATTGATTTTCCATGGTCTTTAAAATCCATAAAATTATTTACAAAAGTTGAATTAAACCAGCCGACACCATTAGTAAAAAAATCAAATGTATGAACACATGCAATCCCCTCACCAAAGTATGGCACCTTCATTCTTATAATTATTATTCTACTTCCCCAATCATCTAAATTTATATCACCAGTAAGAAAATTATTTTTTTTGAGGTCGTAATTGCCATCAAAGAAGAACATTTTATTTAATTTTTTAGAGTTAACATAAAGGTTCATTGTTCTTATGGTATCAAAGTCAAATAATGCTTTTTCTGAATATATATGAAAAAAATCAGTATTAGTTCTATCATTACCTGCTGAATATATTTCTCCTAATACTTTCTTACTAATTCTTTTTCTCATTGTTTCACTTTAGTTATTTTAATTCTTTAACAAAATCACCCATATTGTATTTCACTTTATTAATCTCACCATCTGAATAGGAAATCGTAAAATTACCGTGCCACATACCTTTATAAAAATTACCCTCCATCACTTTACCTTTTTCATGCTGTTCAAATTTTTTTATATAAGTTAATTTTCCTTTACCATGTGCATCACCATCTTTCCATTGGCCTTCATATGTGTAATTACCAGAAAAATTCATTGTACCTTCACCATGCATTTTACTCATCTTAAATTCACCAGTATAATGTTGACCATCTTCATTTTTCATTTCACCACTGGAAAAATAACCCTTTTTCCATATACCGATAAATTCATGCGAACCTGGTGAAACATAATGACCCCAGCCTCCAAAAGTACCGTTCTTGTATTGACCTCTATAACTTTGACCATCTGGCCATATTGCATAACCTAAACCGTGTGGAATTAATTTCTTTTTGTCTTTA